>DATEKY010000127.1:0-7288 GCA_035277225.1 Xanthobacteraceae bacterium | reverse complement strand
TGATGAAGGACGGCGAGATCGTCGAGGCCGGGCCTGTCGCGCAGGTGTTTACCCAGCCGCAGCACCCCTACACGCAGGCGCTGCTCGCGTCAGTGCCGGGGCGCGAGATCGGGACGAGGCTGGTGTAGCGCCCAGTCTACTCCTGCACGACAATACGAACCGGTCGTGGATGGCGTGTGTGCCGTGTCTGCGTGTGATCGAATACCGCAACCCACATATAGAGGTCGTGGCCAGCCACGAAGTTCTGATCATATTTGCTGTCGGTTTTCATGGCGCGGCTGGCGACCAGCGTCCAGTGGCCGTTGTCCCAATGCGCGGAGCCCTTGACGTCGTAGCGGTCCCCTTCGTGCTTGCCCGTGATCAGGACGGCAGGAATGATCGTTCCGACCGGTATCTTTGCGTCTTCTTCCGCCGAGTATGGAACGGACTCGTCCAGGAACATCCACCACTTCGATCCGTCGTCGACACTCGAGCCCGGCTCCGGATCCCAGCGGCCCATCGCCTTGCTCATGGCGACATGATCTTTCGGCAACCGCAGGATCGGGACCGGTGCGCCGTCCCGGTACTCTGACGGCTTGAGCAGCTTGAAATTATACGTGTAGGGCGTGTCGCCCGGATCGCCCCAGTAGCCGGCCTGGTATCGATTGACCAGCGCAACTTCGTTCGGCGTCGGTGCTCGCGGCGGTCCGATGTACATGTCGTCGACCTCGCCCAGCAGGCCGCCGCGCGACGCCTTCCATTGCCACATGTCGACCATCGTGCCGTCGGTATAGTGAAGCCCGCGTCCGTTGCGCGAACCTTGATACTGGCTGAGCGGCTTCGGACCGAAATGTGCCGTGCCGCCGGAGCCGAACGCGGCGCTCGGCGAGAAGATCACCGCAAATTTGTCCTCGTAGAACGTGGTCACATCATCGATGAAGGGATTGTTGCCGATGATGTGCCAGCCGTCCTCGCGCTTGATCAGCGGAAGGCGGCGAACTGAACGCGTGGGGTCTTCCCAATGGAAGGCGAAGTAAACATTGCTGTCGTCGTGCACGGCACGCACCTCGACCAGCGATTCACCGGTGCCGCCCAGATTGATGCCCTGCTGCGTGTGGATTTGCACAGGCCGGACTGCGTTCCAGATCGGATCATCGAGCAGCCGCTTGATGTCCGGCGAATGGTCCACATGCTTGATGACGAGCGTGTCGCGCGTGACGTAATCGATACTCGCAAGCCCGGCGACGATCACAACGGCTGCGATCGCTCCGGCAAGGAGCGGGCGCCGCTTCGTGGCATCGTTGGCAGCCAGCGGAGCGGGCCGGAAGACCCGAAACACCTGCCACCACCGGCCATACAGGTAATGCGCGACGACATGCACGAAAATGTAGGTCAGGCTGACGAAGGCGGCGGTCGAATGGATCCAGACCCACCAGTTGCCACGTCCCAGATAGAGTCCGACCCCGGTTATCGTCATCAACACGACGAGAGCATAGAGGGCCCAGTGCAGTGCGACGTTGACGGCTCCCCATTTCATGCGGCGGGCAGCGGGCATCAGGAGAACACGGGTCTTCTTCGGCGCATTGCGCGGCCCAAGGCCGCTGCGCCACATGTAAATGGCGTAGCCCGAGCTGGCGAAGAAAAGGACGAGGCCCGAGACAAAGTGCCAGGTCCATATTTCGCCCTGGGGCAGAAGCGGGGCCAGCCATTTCGACACCGGTGCGTGGAGCGCGTCCGCTGCAATGCGAATGCCTGTCAGCAGGCTGATCACGAATCCAATCGCGGTCAGCCAATGCAATACCATCGTGCCGACGTCGGTCCGCGGCGGTCGCTCCGCGCGATCGGCGGCGATCTCTCGGGATTGCGGTGTCGAGCTTGTCGGGGAGGCTGAAGCGACGCTGCGTGGGTGAATAAGGTCGCTCATGGACCCTCCGTGCGGCACACCGCGATTCGCCCCGGAAGGAACGTAAGGCCAAACACGGGACGTTCACAACCAAGGCGCCGGGGACGCTTACTTGTTGAGCGCGCCGGCGTTGGGTAGGCGTCGTCAGCGCCGCGGCCGGCCTCCCGAAAAATCCCCGCCGTTGGTGCGCTAATGCGGCGCCCCGGTGGGCCCGATGATGCGCGTGCCGGTGCCGGGCCGGATGTTCTGGTTGTGATGGAAGACGTTGTCGGGGTCGTACCTGGTCTTCACGTCCACCAGCCGGTCATAGACGGCGTCGCCGTACGCCTCGCGGACTCGGTCGGGGTGTTCGTCGCCGCCGAGGAAGTTGACGTAGACGCCTTCGCGGAAGCGGCCGAGGGCGGTGAAGAACTCCCTCGTCCAGGCGGTGTCCCGGCCGCCGAAGTCCTCGCCGGGCCGCCAGACAGCATCGAGGGTGATTGCATGCGACGCCTGCCGGTTGCCGAACGCCGTCTCGCCCTCGGCCACTCGGCTCACCGCTCCCTTTAGATGGAACATCGCCGCGTAGGAGCGCGGCGACGAGCAGGAGAACGCGTGCTCGGCGAGCACGTCGATGAGATCGTCGCGGAGCTCGGCGAGATGGGTGGACTTCCAGTAGTAGTTCCAACCGTGGACGACGGTCGAGTCGAGTGCGCTCTGGAATCCCACGTAAGGCGCGGGCGCCACGAGGTCGAGGAGAGGAGTCCGGGATGTGCGGAGCGGGCGAAGCACCCGCTCACCGTCCTCGATCCGCCCGGCGTAGCAGGTACCGACCATCACCACCGGGCGCCAGTGCAGATGCTCGGGGATGACAGCTAGCGGCGGCGCGGCGCCGAACCGCACGACCGTGCCGAGCTCGTCGGGAGCGTCGCGGACGAAGTCGCGGTAGAAGCGGAGGACCTCCCCGGCGTCGGTCGCGTCCCAGAGGATGGGCCCGGCCAGGACGGCGGGCCCGACGGGGTGGAGGCGGAACTCGAAAGCGGTGACCACGCCGAAGTTGCCGCCGCCGCCGCGCAACGCCCAGAACAGGTCGGGATGCTCGTCCTCGGATGCCCGCAGCAGCTCGCCGTCAGCCGTTACGATGTCGACGGCGAGCAGGTTGTCGATCGTAAGGCCGTGCTTGCGCATAAGCCAGCCGACGCCACCGCCGAGAGTGAGCCCGGCGACTCCGGTGTGGCTCACGATTCCGCCAGTGGTGGCCAGACCGTGCGCCTGGGTCTCATGGTCGACGTCGCCCCACAGCGCACCACCTTGCACCCAGGCCCTACGGTTGGCGGGATCGACTCGCACGCCCCGCATCGCCGAGAGATCGATGACGATCCCGTCGTCGCAAACGGCGGTGCCCGCCACGTTGTGGCCGCCGCCCCTTATGGCAATCTCCAGATCGTGATCGCGAGCGAAGCGCACCGCCGCGATCACGTCCGTGGTTCCGATGCATCGGGCGATCAGGCGGGGACGCCGGTCAATGGCGCCGTTCCAGATTGCACGAGCGATGTCATAGTCGGTGTGGTCGGCACTGATAAGTCGACCTCGGAACCCGTCGATCTCCACGACGATTGGTCCCTTGATCCCCCGGCCGACTTCCGCGGGTGTCGGTATCGTCATGCTGTCCTCCTCTTTCGAGAGGCGGCATTGGGCCACGGCTGACCGCAGCCGGATAGTCAAGAATCTGGACTCCACAATCGAAGGCGGGTGCGCAAAACTGACCTTGTGAGGACATACGGCCAATATTGCCCCATCGCCCGCGGCGCCGAGATTTTCGCCGAGCGCTGGACGCCGCTGATCATTCGCAACCTGTACATTGGCTGCGGGAACTTCAGCGAGATCCTGGAGGGCGCGCCCGGACTGTCCCGTACGCTACTCTCACAACGACTTAGGCAGCTCGAACGACTCGGCGTCGTCGAAGCGGCACCCAAGCCCGAGGGGCACGGCCACCACTACAAGCTCACGTCTGCGGGCCACGATCTCTTCACCGTCTGCCAGTCGCTCGGCGAATGGGGTGCGCGTTGGCTCGAGATCGCGCCCGAGCACCTCGACCCCTTTGTGGCCCTGTGGTCGATGTGCAACGCGCTCCGCCGCGACCGGCTCCCGGATCGACGCGTCGTCATCCGTTTCGACTTTACGGGCCGGCCGCGCCGTGAGCGCTATTGGCTTCTCTTCGAGTTCGGAGACACGGAGATCTGCAAGACAAACCCCGGCTTCGAAGAGGATCTCTACATCACGGCGGAAGCGGAAGCATTCGTCAAATGGCACGCCGGTCAGCTCACCTGGGCGCAAGCCACCGGCGAGGGCCGCATCCAGCTCGACGGCCCGCCGTCGCTGATAAGAGCGTTCCCAACCTGGAACGCCCGCAGCATGTTCGCGCACGTCAGGCCGGTCTCCCACGCCGCCACGAGCCCCGCAGCCTGACATTTCCGGAAAGCCTCGGACTGAGCAGAGACGTCTGCTTTCCGATCGAGACGCGACCCGCCACGACAACCGGCCAACGACCTCGCATTCGTCCAGCTTGCATCAATACGGCTGCAGCTAGGCGAGTCTCGCGGCTCTTCTCACGAAGCTGACGAACTGCTTCACGGTTGGCGATGGATCGCCACGGCGCGTTGCCAGGCTGAGCCGCGCTGTCGGCGGCGTGGCCGCCTTGACGCGGCGATAGGCAACGCCTTCGATATTCATTCGCTGAAGCGACGCCGGGACGAACGTGACGCCAAGCCCGGCCGCAACGAGGCTCAGCGTCGACCCGATCCGCGGCCCCTGCTGCGTCGATGCTCCAAGATTGCCGACATTGGGATTGAATCCTGCCGCGTGGCAGGCCGCGATAATCGTGTCGTACATGCCGGTGCCGGGAGGGCCATACAGAATGAAGGTCTCGGGCGCGAGGCGCCGGAGCGGGATCGCCCCATCCTTTGCGCCCTTCGTGAGTGGATGACCGGCCGGCAAGGCCACCACCATCGCTTCGTCGAGCAGCGGCTGGATCGCAAGTCCCTCGGCATCGGCGGGCGCGGTGCGAATGAACGCAACATCCATTCGCTCGTTGCGCAGGCCGGCGAGCAGTTCATTGCTCAGGGATTCCTCCAAGGTGAGGGACACCTTCGGGCAGGCCTCGCTGAACGCGCGGATCGAACGCGCCACAAGCGGATGAACCGATGATGTCGACGTTACGCCGACACAGATCCGCCCGAGCTCGCCGCGCGCCGTGCGGCGCGTCGACTCGACGGCGCGCCCGAGTTGCGCAAGCATCGCCCTGGCATCGTCGAGAAAGGTCGAACCGGCGTCGGTCAGCTCCACGCCGCGCGCCTTGCGGCGGAAAAGCTGAACGTCGAGCTCGCGCTCGATCGCCTTGATCTGCTGGCTCAGCGGAGGCTGCTGCATCCCCAGGCGTTCGGCCGCACGCGTGATGTGGCCCTCCTCCGCGACGGCGATGAAGTAGCGCAGATGCCTCAATTCCATTGCCATATCCAAAACGTATGGATTTTACTTCTCGCATATTATGGCTCGAACCTCGGCCACGCGCTATGGCTGACCGGCATCAGCCAATGCGGGGTGTCCGATGATACTGAGCCGCCGAAAGCTCCTTGGCGCAGCCTGCACGACTGCCGCCGCCCTCATGTCGCCGCGCCTCGCCAGCGCCGATGTCTACCCGGCGAGGCCGGTACGGGTCATCGTTCCCTTCGCCGCCGGAGGCCCCAACGATCTTGCCGCGCGGCTCATCGCTCACGGCCTCTCGGATAGCCTCGGCAAGCAGTTCTACGTCGAGAACATCGGCGGCGCGGGCGGCAATGTCGGCACCGGCCAGGCTGCGCGCGCCGCTCCCGACGGCTACACGATCATCGCGGTTGCGCCGAGCTATGCGGCCAATCCGGCGCTGTTCGACAGCGTCCCCTATGATCCCGCGAAGAGCTTCGATGCCGTGACGGTTGCGGCGACCGCGCCCACGATCCTCACCGTGCATCCGTCCGTTCCTGCGACGAACGTCGGCGAGCTGGTCGCGGGGATCAAGGCAACTCCGGGAAAATACAGCTACGCATCGCCGGGAACGGGTACGCCGCCCCATCTCCTGGGCGAGCTGTTCCGGCTCTCGTTGCAGCTCGACATGGTGCACGTTCCTTTCTCCAGCGGCGGGCAGGCAATCGGATCGACGCTTGCAGGCCACACGCCGATCTCGTTCGGCGCACTGCCCCCCGCCGTGCAGCACGTGAAGGAAGGAAAGCTGCGCGCTCTTGCCATCACGTCATCCGCGCCATCGGACGCGCTTGCCGGCGTGCCGACCATCGCGCAGGCCGGCTACCCCGATTTTGCAGCCGACATCTGGACCGCGGTGCTCGTCCCTGCCGGCTGTCCGAAAGACATCGTCGCGTTGCTCCAGCGCGAGATTGCCAGGCTGGTGGCCTTGCCCGAAATAAGGGAGCGTATGGCGACGCTCGGCTATCAACCGGTCGCCAACACGCCGGAGGAATGCGCCAAGCACATCACGACGGAGGCGACCCGGTGGGCGAAGGTGATCCACGACGCGGGGATCAAGGTGCGATGATCACGGATGCTGCCGTGCGTCCGAACGTTGCCAACCACTACGCACGCGGTGACCTGGTCACCGCAATTCGCGACGGTCTGGCGCGCCTCGGCAAGAGCGAGAGCACGGTGACCGCCGAAGACCTCGCGCCGGTCGACGAGTTTCACATCGGCGGGCGCGCCGCCACCGCAGAGCTCGCACGGCAACTTGCGCTCACCGCATCGGATCGCGTGCTCGATATCGGCTGCGGTCTTGGGGGCCCGGCGCGCCAAATCGCCGCTCATTACGGCTGTCATGTGAGCGGCATCGATCTGACGCGCGATTACGTCGAGGCGGGCAACGTTCTGTCCGGATGGCTTCAGCTTGAAGGGCGCGTGTCATTGCAGCAGGGCGACGCTCTGGCACTTCCTTTCGCACCCGGGTCGTTTACCGCCGCCTACATGCTGCATGTCGGAATGAACATCGCGGACAAGAGCGCGCTCTTCGCCGAGGCCGCGCGTGTGCTGCGGACGGGTGCACGGTTCGCGATCTTCGACGTGATGCGGACCGGCGACGGCGCGTTGTCCTACCCGCTGCCGTGGGCAAGCACGGCGGAGGCCAACGCGATCGTGTCGCCCCGGCATTACCGCGACGCGCTTGTCGCAGCGGGGTTCGAGATCGTGTCGGAACGCGAGCGGCGCGATGTTGCCCTCGACTACTTCGCGCGGCAGCGAGCCCAGGTGGCCGCAGCGCCGGCAGCACTCGGCGTGCACACGCTGATGGGCGCGCGACGGCCCGAGATGGTCCGCAACATGAGCGAAAGCATCTCGGCCGGCCGGATCGCACCGGTCGAGATGATTGCCCGAAAGGCGTGAGGCTGC
>DATEKY010000126.1:0-2488 GCA_035277225.1 Xanthobacteraceae bacterium | reverse complement strand
TCCGCGATGAACTGATCGACCCCGCGCGTGCCGTCCGGCTGCGGGCCGAAGCCGGCATGCCAGTCGCCGATCCGGTAGCACTGCAGATAGCCGAACGGACGCTGGTCCACCGAGACGATGAACTGCGCCATGTCGTGATGACCGAGATCGCCGCTGACGAATTCGAAATCGTCCGCATCATGCCACCATTGCCGCACATGCGGCACGCGCAGCCAATCGCGCACCAATGGCAGATCGCCGGCCGACATCGGGCGGAACTGATACGTCATGACACTCAGGCCCTGACCGCGGCCGGCGGCAGATGGCGCGCGACCGTGCCGGGAAGGGCGCGCATCACAATGTTGCGCAGCGGCTGCCAGCCGATCCCGAGCACGAGCACCATGACGCCGAGGATCAGCAGCGTCGCGAAGAAGATGTTGGTGCTGTCGCCCGACCCCGCGCCGGTGATCGCGTAACCAATGACGATCCCGAGATAGCTCAGCGCCGAGACGAACAGCGCGCGCCGGTCGACGATCAGCGCAACGACGGTCAGTGCGGCCACGATGCCGACCACGCTCCATGCGACCTGCGCCGTCAGGTCCACCCGGTTGTACAGCGACACCGGCGAGACCATTCCGATCAGCGAGTGCACGATGATTGGTGCGGCCAGCAGGTGAAGCCAGAAGGCGCAGTCGGCGCGCCGCGTCACGCGATCCGGGTCGGACATGTCGTAGGCCATCGCCGCGGCAAAGACCAGAAAGCCGCACAGCAGGTAAACCGCCGCCACGACGAATGGCGCATCGGGACGTTGGGGTAGGGCGGCGGCCGCGATCATCGCGGCTGCCACGAGGCTGGCGGCGATCGGCAGCAGCGCGAACGGCAGTCGGAAACGCCAGTAGAACAGCGACGCCGTGGCGGCGACCGCGCCGAGCTTCGCGAGCAGAGCCCCCGGCGTGGAATTCTGCAGGAACAGCTCCTTCAGCGTGGTGCGGATCAGTCTTGGCGGAGACCCGACAAACTGGCTCCAGCCGGCGTCGGCGGCTTGAAACACGAAGTAGACGAAGAAACACGTGAGCAGGATGCCGGGAAGTACCAGACGCATGCGCCGGACCAAGAGCTCGGCCAGCATCCAGATGATCGCTGCGGCGATGACGGCCGCGGCGATCAGATTCCCGACGGGGTTCTGCGTGCTGAAGTGGATGAGCGCCGCGCCGACCAGCGCGACGCCGACGGTGAAGAAGAAATCGTTGAAACCGCGCATGAAGCGAAAGCGCTCTTCATGCGGACGCGCGGCCGTCGGCCGCCGGCTTGCCGCGAAGACGCGCAACGCATCGGCTTGCTGCTGCGAGACGATTCCCTCGGTGACGGCGGCGTCGAGGTCGTCGTCATCGACCATCACAGCTTCTCCACCGTGACGTTGCGGTTGGTGTAGACGCAGATGTCCGCCGCGATGTCGAGCGAGCGGCGCACGATCGTCTCGGCGTCGAGCTCGGTGGTGGCGAGCGCACGCGCCGCCGCGAGCGCATAGTTGCCGCCCGAGCCGATGCCCATCACGCCGGCTTCCGGCTCGAGCACGTCGCCGGTTCCGGTGAGCACCAGCGAGACATCCTTGTCGGCGACGATCATCATGGCTTCGAGCCGGCGCAGGTAGCGGTCGGTGCGCCAGTCTTTCGCAAGCTCGACCGCCGCGCGCATCAGCTGGCCGGGATACTGCTCCAGCTTGGCCTCCAGCCGTTCAAAGAGCGTGAACGCATCCGCGGTCGCGCCGGCAAAACCGCCGATCACGTCGCTCTTGGCGAGACGGCGCACCTTGCGCGCGTTCGCCTTCACGATGGTCTGGCCGATCGAGACCTGCCCGTCGCCGCCGATGACGACCGAGCCGCCCTTGCGGACGGTGAGGATGGTGGTGCCGTGCCAGAGATCGGGGGAACTCGTCTGCATGGACCGGATGTAGGGCCGGGGCCGGACGGATGCAAATTGATCCCTCAGAACGCCCTTGCCTGCATCCCCTCGGTGTAGCGCTTCAGGTATTGCCCGACGAAGTCGTGGCCGACGAAGCGCTGGTAGGCGTCGGCGATCCGCCGCGTCACCGGGCCCCAGACCTGATCCGCCGGCCCGATCGCGACGCCGTTCACCTTGGTGACCGGGCAGATGCAGAGCGAGGTCGAGGTCAGGAACATCTCGTCGGCGTTGTAGGCATCGTAAAGGTCGAGGTCGGCTTCGCTCACCGTCAGGCCCTGCTCGCGCGCGAGCTCGATCGCGGTCTGGCGGCTCACGCCCGGCAGCACGAATTTTTCCCGCGGTGTCAGGATCTCATCCCCGCGCACCACGAAGATGTTCGAGCCGAGCCCTTCGGCCAGGTTGCCGTTGACGTCGAGCAGCACCGCCCAGGCTTCCGGATCGATGCTCTGCACCTCCTGGTCGGCGACGATGAGGTTGAGATAATTGTGCGTCTTCGCGCGCGGGGTGAGCGAATCCGGCGGCACGCGGCGCTGCGACGGCACCACGA
>DATEKY010000125.1:0-2481 GCA_035277225.1 Xanthobacteraceae bacterium | reverse complement strand
CGCGCCAACGGCTTTCCGGCATGCACAGGCGGTGAATTGCGCGACGGCGACGGGCGAGGCCGGTGCCGGCCGGCACGGCCAGGCCAAGCCTGAACGGGAATATTGGGGCGGCGTCGGGCTATTGCCCGCGCCGCCTGCGGTGACGGGGGCGGGCATGATGAGTGCGTTGCTGAAGCTGTCGGAGAGCATGCGCCGACTGCTCGAAACGGTCGCCCTGATGTCCGGGTGGCTGCTGGTCATCATGGCGGCAGTGACCACGTTCGATGTCGTCGCGCGCAAGTTCGGCGTGCAACTGCCCTACACCAAGCTGCAGGAGCTGGAGTGGCATTTCCACGCCGCGATCTTCTCGCTGTGGATGGGCTACTGCTACACGATCAACGCGCACCCGCGGGTCGACACCTTCACCGAGCATCTGACCCATCGCAACCGGGCCTGGATCGAGCTCGGCGGCTGCCTCGTGCTGGCGCTGCCCTACATGACGCTGGTCGCCTACTACAGCCTGGACTTTGTGGCGTCGTCCTACCGGCTCGGCGAGCAATCCGACTCGACGGTCGGGCTGACCCACCGCTGGATCATCAAGGGCATCTACGCGGCCGGCCTCTGGCTGGTGGTGCTCGGCATTCTCAGCGTGCTGTTGCGCGTGATCGTCTTCCTGTTCAGCGGCAAGCCTGAACGCGAAGTCAACCTGCAGATCGGCCATGTCGTGACGGACGTCTAGTCCGAACCGGGGGACATCATCGTGCTCGACTGGCTGGCCGATCATCTCGCCCTGATCATGTTCGTGTCGATGTTCTTCTTCATTTTCCTCGGCTATCCGGTGGCCTTCATCATGGGCGGGCTGGCGCTGGTCTTTGCGATCTTCGGCGCGTGGCTCGGCGTGTTCCGGATGATCGGCATCTCCGACGTCGTGCTGCGCATGTGGGCCGGCGTCGCCGCCGACCCGGTGCTGGCGTCGATCCCGATGTTCATCTTCATGGGCGCGATCCTGGAACGATCCGGCTCGGCCAAGGACATGCTCGATGCGACCGTGGTGCTGCTGAAGCGCTGCCCGGGCGCGCTGGCGGTCTCGGTGATGGTGATGGGCACCATCCTGGCCGCGCCGATCGGCGTCGTCGGTGCCGCCGTGATCACGCTCTCGGTGATCGCGCTGCCGCAGATGCTCGCCGCCGGCTACGACAAGCGGCTCGCGATCGGCACCATCGCGTCGGCCGGGACGCTCGGCATCCTCATTCCGCCGGCGATCATGCTGGTGGTGATGGCGGAGATGCTGGCGACCTCGGCAGGCAACCTGTTCCTCTCCGCCATCATGCCGGGCTTCCTGCTGTCCGGGCTCTACCTTGTCTACATCATCGTCGTCGCGGTCTTTAAGCCGGGTGCGGCGCCCAAGCTGCCGCCCGAGTACGGGCCGCAGTCCCGCGCCGAGTTCTGGTACGCGCTGTGGCGCGGCCTGTTCCCGATGACCGCGCTGCTGGTGGTCGTGCTCGGATCGATCTTCGCCGGATGGGCCACGCCGACGGAGAGCGGCGCCGTCGGCGTGCTCGGATCCATGTTCATCGCCGCGCTCAACCGGCGCCTGACGCTCACGATGATGAACGAGGCGATCTTCTCCACCTGCAAGGCCAACGGACTGGTGTTCCTGATCTTCCTCGGCGCGACCGGCTTCTCCTACGTGTTCCGCGTACTCGGCGGCGACGACGTGCTGATCTCGACGCTCAGCTATTTCGGCATCACCACCAAGTGGGAGATGCTGACCTTCATCATGGTTTTGATCTTCCTGCTCGGCTTTCCGTTCGAGTGGATCGAGATCTGCCTGATCGTGCTGCCGGTGTTCGGCCCGATCCTGGCCAAGTACGACTTCTCCGACCATATCGGCAGCAACGACGCGCTGATGACCTGGTTCGCCACGCTGGTCGCGGTCAATCTGCAGACCGCATTCATGACGCCGCCGTTCGGCGCGACGCTGTTCTACATGAAGGGCACTGCGCCGCCGGGCGTCACCATGAACGACGTGTTCAAGGCCATGTATCCGTTCGTCGCCCTGCAGGTGCTCGGGCTGATGCTGTGCATCTACTACCCGAGCATCAGTCTGTGGCTGCCGCGGCTCGCCGGATTCCTTGAATGAAAGCGCGTGTTCGCGCGGCTTTAATCCACCAGATGACACGCGACCTGACGGCCGTCCGCGGCGGGCTTGAGCGGCGGCCGCTCGACCTTGCAGCGGTCGAACGCGAACGGGCAGCGCGTGTGGAACGTGCAGCCGGACGGCGGGTTAATCGGCGAGGGGACGTCGCCCTGCAGCACAATGCGCTCGCGCTTCACATGCGGGTCGGCGATCGGCGCCGCCGCCATCAGCGCCTGCGAGTAGGGATGCAGCGGATTCTCGAACAGCGCTTCCTTGTCGGCGATCTCGACGATGCGTCCGAGATACATCACGGCGACGCGATGGCCGATGTGCTCGACCACGCCGAGGTCGTGCGAGACGAA
>DATEKY010000124.1:0-2183 GCA_035277225.1 Xanthobacteraceae bacterium | reverse complement strand
GCCGTAGCTCTCGACCAGCAGCGGGTATTCCATCTCGATCGATTCCACCGGCAGGTTCGAGGTGTTGGTGATGTGCACCTGCACGCCGTCCTTGCCGTCCTTGGTGAAGCGGCCGCCGAAGCCGCCGCCGAGCGTCTCGAGATAGACGTAGTCGCGATCGTGGCGCGGGTCGTGGCCGAAGAAGACCGCCGTGGTGTTGGCGCCGTTGGCGGCGCCGACCGCGGCTTCAGGAATCGCGGGCGCGAGTGCGCCGATCACCACGTCAACGATGCGCTGCGCCGTGTTGGCGCGCGCCGCGACGGCGGCGGGGAAGCGTGAATTGATCAGTGTGCCGAGCGGCGCCACGATGTCGACGATCTCGATCAGGCCCTGGTTGTTCGGTACGTCCGGATCGAGCAGCGCTTTGAGCGAATAGAGCACGCCCGCGAGAGTCACCGTGATGGTCGAGTTGATGTTGCCCTTCACCTGCGGGCCGGTGCCGGTGAAGTCGAACAGCACCTTCCCGTTGCCGCCGTGCGGCGGCACGGTGACCTTCAGCTTGAGCGGGATGTTGGTCGTGCCGACGCCGTCGTCGTCCATCACGTCTTCGAACGCGTATTCGCCGGGCGGGATGCGCCGCAACGCCTCGAGCAGCCGCTCGCGCGTGCGGCGAATGATCTCGTCGAAGGCCGCTTCCAGCAGCGGCACGCCGCGGGCCGCTATCATCTCGCCCATCCGTCGCACGCCGAGCCGGCAGGCCGCGACTTGCGCGAAATAGTCGCCGCGCCGCTCCTCGGGAACGCGCGCATTGAGCAGGAGGAGGTCCATCACGTCGGTCAGCAATTCGCCCTGGCGGAACAGGCGGATCACCGGGATGCGCGTGCCTTCCTGATAGATCTCGGTGCCGCCCGCCATGCTGCCCGGGGTGATGCCGCCGATGTCGGCGTGATGCGCAATGTTGCACATGAAGCAGACGAGCTTGCCGTCTGCGAACACCGGCATCGCCATGTTGACGTCGGGCAGGTGGGAGCCGCCGGCCGCGTAGGGGTCGTTCGAGATGAAGATGTCGCCTTCCTTCACGTCGGACAGCGACGTCTTGGCAAGCAGCGTGTTCATCAGGCCCATCATCGAGCCGATGTGGATGGCGAGCGAATTCTCGGCCTGCACGATCAGCCGTCCGGCCCGGTCGACGATCGCGGTGGAATGATCGTGACGCTCCTTGATGTTGGTCGAATAGGCGCTCTTCATCAGCGCGATGTAGGTCTCGTCCATGATGGACTTGAGCCCGTTCGACATGATCTCGAGCGTGATCGGGTCGATGCTCATGGCGCGATCTCCACGATGAGATTGAGATGCGGATCGACCGTTGCGCGGTCGCCGGGGAACAGCAGCGTGGTCGAGTCGAGTTGCTCGATCACGGCAGGCCCGCCGATCGCGTCGCCCGGCAGCAGCGTGGCGCGATCGTAGACCGGTGTGTCCTGCGCGGCCTCGGCCGAGAACCAGACTTTGCGGTGCGATGTCGGCTCGGCTTTGCCGCTCTCGCGCGGCTCGGCCGGCCGTACCGCGGGTTGGCGCAGTTTGCCCACGGCGATCAGCCGGAAATTCACGATCTCGACCGGGTCGGCCGGATTGTGGAAGCCATAGGCGCGCTCGTGCTCGGCGAAGAAACGCTGCCTGATCGCGCTCGCGTCCGGCAGCGGATCGGCGCTGCCAAGACCGATCGCCAGCTCGAAATTCTGCCCGACATAGCGCGCGTCGAGCACGATATCGACGCTGCGGTCCTGCTGCGCGACGCTCTCGGTGTCGAACCAGTCGTTCGCCTGGTGTTTCAGCTCGTCGATGCGCGCGGTCACGTCGGCGCGTTGCTTGTCGCTGAGCGGCGTCACCGCGGTGCGCACGAAGGTTTCGCGCAGGTCAGAAACGATGAGGCCCTGTGCGCATAAAATGCCGGGCGCGAACGGCACGAGGCAGCGCGTGATGCCGAGGCTCTTGGCGACATCGGTCGCATGCAGCGGACCGGCGCCGCCGAACGGCAGCAGCGCGAACGCGCGCGGATCGTGCCCGCGCTCGACCGATACCGAGCGGATCGCGCGCACCATGTTGGCGACGACGATCCCGAGCATGCCGTGCGCGGTGCGCTCGATGGTGAAGCCGAGCCGCTCGGCCAGCGGCGCGATCGCCTTACGCGCGAGGCTTTCGTCGAG
>DATEKY010000123.1:0-3598 GCA_035277225.1 Xanthobacteraceae bacterium | reverse complement strand
GGTGCTCATCCTCGGCCTCGCGCACCGCGACCGCGCGCGCGGCCGCGACCGGCTCGGGATCGTCCGCCTTCCGCCCGGCCCAGACCAGCCGATCCGGCGTGCCGGGTGCGGCTTTCGCGACCGGCAGCGGTACCATGCGCGGCTCGCGCGGACCCTTCGGCACCGTCGTGGTGTCGGCCAGGATCACGATCGGCGCCTCGAGGCCCTTGGCGCCGTGCACCGTCATCACGCGCACTTCGTCGCGCGCGATATCCATGTCGCGCTTGACCTGTGCGATCCCACCGCGCAGCCAGGCGACGAAGCCCTGCAGCGTCGGCGCCTCGTCGCGCTCGTAGATCAGCGCATGCTCGAGAAACTCGTCGAGCGCGTCGGCGGCTTCCGGTCCGAGCCGCGCGTAGAAGCGCGCGCGGCCCTTGTCGGTGCCGAGAATGCGCGAGTAGAACGCGAAAGGCGATTCCTCCGCCCACGCGGCGTAGCGCGTGAGCCGCGCCTGCGCCTCGATGAATTCGAGGTCCGCGGCCTTCGCGTTCAGCGCGGCGCGCAGCGTGCCCTTGCGTCCATGGGCGAGCGCGAAGAGCTGTTCTTCGGTGACGCCGAACAGCGGGCTCTTCAGCACGCTCGCCAGGGCGAGGTCGTCGTCGGGGCACAGCAGCGCATCGGCGAGCGCCATCAGGTCCATCACGGCGATATGCTCGGTCAGCATCAGCCGGTCGGCGCCCGCGACCTCGATGCCTTCCTTCTTCAGTTCGCTGATGACCGCCTCGAACAGCGCGCCGCGCTGGCGCACCAGCACCAGGATGTCGCCGGCCTTGACCGCGCGGCCCTCGCCGACCGGCACGCGTTCCGCGATCCAGCGCTTCACGCTGCGCGCGATCCGCTGCGCCAGGCGCACGCGCGGGCTCGTCTCCTGCATCTCGTCGAACGGCGCGTCCCAGCCCTCGATCTCGCGCTTCTCGTCGGGCTCGATCATCGGCCACAGCTCGACCACCCCCGGCGCGCTGGCGCGCACCGCCTCGTGTACGGTCCCGCCGCGCACCTCGCTCAACCCCGCGTGGGCTTGCTCGCGGCTAAACACTTCGTCGACCGCCTGCAGCACGAGCGGTGCGGAGCGGAAGGAGTATTGAAACTTCACCTCCTCGAAGCGCAGCCCCGCCTGCTCGTACTTGGTCGCAAAACGGTGGTGCATCCTTGCGAACTGCTTCGGCTCCGCGCCCTGGAACGAGAAGATCGACTGCTTCTCGTCGCCGACCGCGAAAACCGAGCGGTTGACTTCCCGCGCACCCTGGCCGGTCGTGAACTCGGCGGTGAGGCGCTGAACGATCTGCCACTGCGGGTCGCTGGTGTCCTGCGCCTCGTCGATCAGCACGTGATCAACGCCGAGATCGAGCTTGTAATGCACCCACTGGGCGCGCGGCTCGGCGAGCAGATGCAGCGCCTTGTCGATCAGGTCGTCGTAATCGAGCAGCCCGCGGCGGATTTTCTCGGCGCGATAGCGCGCGATCACTTCGTGCGCGATGGTGACAAGCGCTGCCGTGCGCTCGCGCGTCTCGATCGCACGGCGGCGGGCGATCAGCGCGCACACCCGTTCCTGTTCGGCGGTGAGGCGCTGGAACAGCGACGCATTCGTCTCGCGAATGCCCTTGCTGACGATGTTCTTGCGCGGCTCCAGCTCGGCGGTACAGAAGATCGACTGGTAGACCTTGATCCACTCGCGGCCTTCGAGCAGCCGCAGCTCTCCGAAGCGCGCGGCGTGCTCCTTGTCGCCCTTCAGCCCTTGCTCCAGCGCGGCGATGACGGCCGGATATTCCTCCGTCCGGATCAGCGAGCCGGAGAAGAACTCCTGCGCGATCGTCTCCGATGTCTCGTCCGGCTTCACCCGGAGCGCGCGCGACAGCCCGGCGATCGCTGCCGCCACGCTGCCGGCGTGCGTGATCCACGCTTCCAGCTCCTTATGCTTGGCGATCGCCTCGTCGACGGCTTCCGCAAACGTCTGGTCGGCCGCAACCGTAATGGCGGTTGCGAGCGCGCGGCCGAGATCGCTGTCGGGCTTTGCGGCGGCTTCCAGCAGCACGCCCATGCGCAGCCGGTCGATCAGCTCGGAACGCGTGCGCTCCTCCAGCACCTCGAAGCGCGCCGCGACGTCCGCCTCGAACGGAAACTGGTGCAGCAGCCGCGTGCAGAACGCGTGGATGGTCTGCACCTTCAGACCGCCCGGCGTGTCGAGCGCCTGCGCGAACAGCCGTCTGGCAAGCGTGCGCTCCCGCGCGTCCGGCCTGCGGCCTTCAATCTTGAGGATCTCGGCGTCGAGCGCCTCGTCGGAGAGCGGTATCCATGTCGCGAGCGTCTCGAATACCCGGTTCGCCATGTTGGCGGCGGCCGCCTTGGTGTAGGTGAGGCAGAGGATCTTCTCCGGCGGCGTGCCGCGCAGCAGCAGCCGGATCACGCGCTGCGCCAGCACGTGTGTCTTGCCCGAGCCGGCATTCGCCGCGACCCAGGCGGATGCTTCTGGATTTGACGCCTCGTGCTGAACTCGCAGCACATCGTGAGGAATGTCGAGCACCGGAGTCACCCCGCGCTCAGTGTGTTCCCCTCCCCCTTGCGGGGAGGGGTTAGGGGTGGGGGTCCATCATCGGGGCACCAGTCGCGCGCCAAACTTCGACCCCCCTCCCCAACCCTCCCCCACAAGGGGGGAGGGAGCGCACCGAGCGTGCCGCACGAGTGCATCATCATTCCACGCTGTCCTCGTCTTCGCCGTCCGCCGACCACTCCGCGACCCGCGCGAGGTGGTCGTAGTCGCCGTAGCGCGTCTTCCACATCGGGCTGACCAGCGCGCGATAGGGCTCCGCTTCCTTCGAGAAGCGCGCGATGATTCCCTTGAGCTTCGAGAGCGCCCGCTCGGCGTGCTGGTCCGCGGTGAGGCCATCGGCGAATGCGATCGGCTTCTCCTCGCCCGCCGGATCGCGGCCGCGCAGCGCCACATAGGCGAGCTCGCCGAGCGATCCCTGCACGTCCTTGAACTTGCCGGCGCGCAGGATCGCGCCTTCCAGCGTCAATTGCGGCGACAGGCCGGTGCGCACCTGTTTCTCGGTCGGCGGCGCGCCGGTCTTGTAGTCGAGGATCGCGAACGTGCCGTCACCCAGCTGCTCGATGCGGTCGGCGCGCGTCCGCAGCTTGAACACCCGCTTGTCGATCTCGATCTCCAGCACCGCCGGCACCTCGGCGTGCATCGCCGTGGCGCCGCGGCGGCGCTGCGCCTCCCAGGCGACGAACCACTGCGCGATGCGCACGAAGCGCGGCCACCAGAAGGCGCGCGCCTCGGGAAAATCCCGCAGGGGCGCGAAATGCTTCTCGCCGAGCGCGAGCAGCGCGGCGAGCGGTTCGGGCGGCAGGCCCTTCGCGTAGGTCTCGGTGAACTCGCCGATCGCATTGTGGATCACGGTACCGCGGTCGCGAGCACCGGGCGGCGTGTCGACGGCGTCGAGCGGCAGCAGGGTCAGGATGTGCTTGGCATAGATCGTGTACGGATCGCGCAGCCAGTGCTCGATCTCGGTCACGCTGAGCTGTGCCGGCCGGGCGTCGAGCGGCGGGCGCGGTCGCG
>DATEKY010000122.1:0-18242 GCA_035277225.1 Xanthobacteraceae bacterium | reverse complement strand
CCGCCGATCTCCGGCGTGGTGCGCTGGTTGAATGCGGAGAAGCGCAACACGACGCTCTGACCGACCCGGATCTGGTCGATGGTGTGCGGCGCAATCCGGGCCTCGACGGTCAACACGTCGCCGCCAGGGACGACCAGCATGATCGCCTCGCCGGGAGCGATGACACCTCCCACCGTATGGACGGCGAGTTGATGGACGCGGCCGTCTTGCGGCGCGCGGATGTCGACGCGCTTGAGCTGGTCCTCGCCCGCAACCCGCTTCTCGATCAATTCGGACGTCTTCGCCCGGATCTCGGCCAGCTCCTTGCTGACCTCGCTGCGAAGGTCCTGATCGATCTGCAGGATCTGAAGCCGGGTTTCGGTGATCTTTCCTCTGGCTTGCGCGATCGACGAGATCAGCGCTCCTCGTTCTCCCCGCAGGCGCGCCGAGTCTCGCTCCAGTGTCGTCACGCGTGTGATCTGGACGAGATTCTTGCGCCACAGCTCACGCACGCCCTCCAGTTCCTGGATGATGAACTCGATCTCGCGTTCCTTCGCGACGATCTGCTCCTCGAGGCCGCGGATAAGTTCCTCGATTTGCGAGATCCGCTCGTTGAGCTGCGCCTTCTGCCCCGCGCGCGCCGCGCGGCGCAGCTCGAAGAACACCCGCTCTCCGGCAAGGACTCGCGAAACGGCCGGATTGGCGCCGCGCGCGGAGAGGTCTTCCGGAAAGACCACCTGGGCTTCGTCGTCCCGCTCCGCTTCAAGCCTCGCCTGTCGCGCCGCGAGTTCATCCAGGCTCTTGAGCACCACGGCGAGGTTGGCCCGCGTGACGGTCTCATCCAGGCGTACGAGAAGAGCGCCGGCGTTGACCTGATTCCCGTCGCGGACAAGCAGCTCCGCCACGATCCCCCCGGTCGGGTGCTGTACTTTCTTCGCGTTCGAATCCACCACGAGGGTGCCGGGGGCTATCACCGCGCCGGCGATCTCGGCCGTGCCTGCCCAGCCGCCGACACCGCCGGCCAGGATGGCCGCGGCCCCGAGGGCGAGGCCCAGGTGAAGGCGGAGAGACGATCGCTCGCTCCTGTGTGACTTGTTCATGGCGGCGCGCTTCCGGTTACCAGCTTGAGCAGCCCAGGCTGGGTCGCCTGGGCGGGCGCGAGCTGGCTCAGAACCTGATCCTTGGGGCCGAACACCTGAACCCGGCCTCCCGCGAGCACCAGCAGCTGGTCGACGCAGGCGATGACATTGGTCCGATGTGCAACCACGATGGCGATGCCACCGCGCGCCCGCACCGCCATGATCGCCTCTCCGAGCGCCTGGTCACCCTCCCGGTCGAGGTTGGAGTGGGGTTCATCGAGCACGATCAGAAAAGGATTGCGATAAAGCGCGCGTGCAAGCGCGATGCGCTGGCGCTGCCCCGCCGACAGCGCGGCGCCGCCTTCGCCGATCTGTGTCTCATAACCGTCCGGCAGTCGCAGAATGAGCTCATGGACGCGGGCCGCGTTGGCCGCGGCGATCAACGCCTCCGGATCGCGCTGTGTCTCGAAACGAGTGATATTCTGCGCCACCGTCCCGGCAAACAACTCGACGTCCTGCGGCAGATAGCCGATGTGGCGACCGAGCGTCTCGGCGTTCCAGTGCTCCAGCGCGGCACCGTCGAGCCGGACCTTGCCGCGCGCCGGCGACCAGACACCGACGATCGCACGGACCAGGGAGGACTTGCCCGCGGCGCACGCGCCCATGATACCGAGCGCCTGACCCGCGTTCAGGCTGAAGGACGCGTCCTGCAACACCACGCGCTGCTCACCGGGCGGCGCAAGGGTCACGCCTTCGACGGCAAGCGACCTGCACGGTGCGGGCAACGGGGTCGTCTCGCGTGCGGGGGGAAACTGCGCGGCGAGCTGCTGCAGCCGGCTCCAGCCTTGGCGTGCCGCGACAAGGCCCTTCCAGTGTGCGATCGCGAGCTCGACCGGCGCGACCGCTCGCGAGGCGAGGATGGCGCCCGCAATGATGATTCCTGCGCTTGCCTCCTGCATGATCACCAGATAACCGCCGACCCCGAGCACGGTCGACTGCAGCATCATCCGCAAGACTTTGGAGACGGACCCGAGTCCGCCCGCGATGTCGGCTGCCCGTCGCTGGCTCGCCCGACAGCTGGCATTGGTCTCGCCCCACAGCGCCCCAAGGCGGGACGCCATGCCCATGGCAAAGACCACCTCGGCGTTGCGCCGGCTCGCGTCGGCGAGCGCGTTGCGGGCCGCGGCCTGGACGGCCGTCTGCCTGGCTGGGGCGCGGCTCAGCACCTCCGCAACCAGCGTGAGCGTCATGAGGATCAGTGCCCCGAGGAGCGCGGTCAGCCCGATCAGCGGATGGAAGAGGAAGCAGATGCCGAGGTAGAAGGGAATCCAGGGCAGGTCGAACAGCGCCGTCGGGCCGAGCCCCGAGAGATAGCTGCGAACCTGATCGAAGTCGCGTAGCGGCTGCAGCCCGTCACCGCTCCAGCGCGCCTTCAGCGGCAGGCGCACGATCATCTCGTAGAGTCGTCCGCTCAGCGCCTCGTCGAGTGTGGCACCGATGCGCACGAGCGCGCGACCGCGAATGACGTCGAGGATCGCCTGGAACACGTAGAGCCCAAACGCCAGAAGCGCGAGGGCGACGAGCGTCGGCAGACTGCGGCTGGGCACCACCCGATCGTAGACCGCGAGCATGAAGAAGGCGCCCGTCAGGAACAGCACGTTCAGCAGCGCGCTGACCAGGCCGATGCCGACGAAGGCCGCGCCGCAGGAACGCAACGCGGCGGAAAACTCGGTCGACCGGGATGACGAGCTGAGGGGGGAAGGCACGTTCACCTCGGAATGATCAACGCCGAACGGTTTTCCAGTCGGCCAGTGCGACGGGATGCGGGCGGGTTGACGGCTGGGCCCGTGGGCGAGCCCAGCCGGCGAACCCGGTCACTCACGCATTGACGCCGATGACATGGTTGTCGTCGTTGATCCCGGTCCCATCGATCCCGATGGAGAAGCTGGCGCTTGCCGTATCCCCGTCGGCGTCGGCGATCCGGACGGTGAAGTCGAGCTTCTCGTCGGGCGCCGGTTGCGTCTGGACCAGGCTGAAGCCGCCGATATCGAAGGTGTTGTTGTCGTTTCCCGAAATGCCGTCTGCATTGCTGATGTTTTCGATCAGCACGCGGTCGTGCGTTCCGCTCGTCGTCCACTGCACCTTGTCGCCGGTGCTCAGTCCGGTGATTATCAAGTTGCCGTTGCCGTCGATCGAGGCGACCGGAGTAAATTGCGTATTGCCTGTCTTGACGACGAAGTCGGTGAGCGAGAACGACGTGATGTTCACGTGCGTGTCGTTGGTGAGCCCGTCGACGAAATTCACCCCCGGCTCCGCAGCGGTGTTGAAGGCCGATATCTTGACGGTGACGGGTCCGACGTTCGGATTGGTCTGGTTGACGGTAAAGGACGCGGTGTTCGCGTTGAACACGTTCTGGAAGGCGATGTTGGCTTCGACATCGGCCTCGTTCTGATCCAGATTGGGCACCAGGAAGTTCGTGTTCGCGCCCGTGACGAAGGTGATGAACGCACCCTCATCGGGGTTGATCTGGTTGCCGTTGACGCCGAACGAGGTCGTACTGCCGGCTTGGCTGATATTGAGTACGTCTTTGGTACCGATGTTCCCGCCCTGGGATTGATTCAGCGGGTCCTGTCCGATCACCACGATCTGAACGGAGTTCGGATCGCCGAAGGTCATGAACAGGTTGGTGCCCGAGGGCGCCCCGGCGAAGCCGAACGACACCTCCGCGGGAGGAGCGTTCTGGAGGACATCGAACGTGTAGTTGCCGCCGGACAAGGTCAACTTGAAGAAATCGATGTCCCCGGTGTTGTGCGTGCCGCTTCCATCGACATCCTTGAAGTAGGTAACGACGGTCCCGTTGTTCGTAATGTCCCTGAGCAGCGTTAGCTGCGAGGATGTGCCGTCCAGTATCGTCAGAGTCGCCGGCGAGCTCGTGACGGTGAAGGTTGCCGGGTCGTCGGCTCCGACCACCCCGTTGAGCGTCTTGGTCACGGTGCTGCCAGCAGCGAAGTCCACGAGCCCATCGGCGACGGGTCCGATAGCCGGCCCGTCGTCCTGGAACTGGACGGCATCGCCGATGCCGGTCGAATTGGTCGCGGTGTCGCCGTCGCCGTCGGTGACCGTCACCACCGCCAGCAATGCGCCGTCGGTGATCGACACCGAATCATCGGGATTGGTGCCATCCGGGTGCTTCAGCGAGGCGTATTGCGCCACGCTCACGACCCCGGTGGCGCTGTTGATCGCAACCGCGAAGGCGGCCGCCCCGCTGCTGCTGCCGATGCGGCCGACCACCAGGTCGCCTTCCTTGAACAGGAAGATGCCGGTGCCGTCGGTCGTATCGAGGCCGGAATCCACCCCCGCGGCGGACACCGCCAAAGAGAACGCCGTCGTCCCGCCATCCGTGCCCGTCGAGCTGCCGGTTGAGCTGACGACCGGGTTCGGCTCCTGCGCATAACCGGTGGGGCTGAGGTCGGTGCTGGTGTTGGTGACGCCGGCGAACAACGCGGCAACCGCCGCGTCGGTGGTGTCGTCGGCATCGCCTTGAACGCCCGCGGTCTCGTCGTGCGCGACCGTCGGAGTGCCTTGCACGATGCCCGCCGTCGGACCATCGTCCTCGATCACGATCTGCTGGCCGACGAAGGTCGAGGCGCCGCTCGATGTCACGATGCCGAAGCCGCCGATATCGAAGGTGTTATTGTCGTTGCCGGAAATGCCGTCCGCATTGCTGATGTTTTCGATCAGCACGCGGTCGTGGGTTCCGTTCGTGGTCCACTGCACCGTATCGCCGCTGCTGAGGCCGGTGATAATCAAGTTGCCGTTGACGTCGATCGAGGCGGCCGGAAAAAATTGCGTATGGCCTGACTTGACGACGACGTTGGTGAGCGAGAACGACGTGATGTTGACGTGCGTATCGTTCGTGAGCCCGTCGACGAAATTCACCCCCGGTTCCGCGGCGGTGGTGAAGGCCGAAATCTTGACGGTGACGGGTCCGATGCCCGGATTGGTCTGGTTGACAGTGAAGGACGCCGTGGTTGCATTGACGACGTTCGTGAAGGCAATGTTGGCTTCGACATCGGCTTCGTTCTGGTCCAGATTGGGCACGAGGAAGTTCGTATTCGTGCCCGTGACATAAGTGATGAACGCACCCTCGTCGGGGTTGATCTGGTTGCCGTTGACACCGAACGAAGTGGTGCTGCCGGCCTGGCTGATATTGAGCACGTCCTTGGTGGTGATGGTTCCGCCCTGGGATTGGTTCAGCGGGTCCTTTCCGATCACTACGATCTGAGTGCCGTTCGGATCGCCGAAGGTCATGAACAGGTTGCTGCCGGAGGGCGCTCCCGCAAAGCTGAAGCTGAGCTGCTCGCTCGCCGCGAGCTTGAGGGTGTTGCCGAGATCGACCGCGTCATCCGGGTCGGTGTTGTCGCCATGGAAGATCGGGACATAAGTGACGATGTTGAACGTCACCTGGTCGCTGGTCGCGCCGGCGTTTATCACGTCCTGCTTGCGGATGACGAAGGCGATCGCGTCGGCGCTGCCGTTGCCGTCGCTGTCGTATTTGCCAATGACTGTGTCGTTCCCATCAGCAAAGAGCAGGATATCCTTGCCGTTGACAGTGTTGAGCCCGCTGTCATCCGTCAATGGATCACCGGTGAGTGGACCACCGGAACCGTCAGTGAACGTAGTACCGACGAGCTGCGAGCCGAGAGTGGCGTTGACGGTGACCGAGTTCGCTTTCGTCGCGACGCCGACGCTGGTCGGGAATGTGTTGCTCAGCCCCAGCGTCGTCTCGAGATATGTTCGGAATGCGGCTGGCAGCGAGGAATACGCGACGTCGGTATCGATGAAACCATCGGCGCCGTCAGCGGTCTGCAGTCCAGTTGTCTGGTCGTTCACGGCCTCGTCATTGAGGATGAAGGTGATCGCCATGGCCCTTTTCTCCCGATGGTGAGGCGGTCCCGGCTACGGCCAGCTTGGTCATCGCGGGAGCCGCTGATGAGCCGCCAATCTTCGACGAGCAGGCGAGCGGGTCCATTCGCACTTGGATAGAGGGGAAGCTTTCTTTCGATATAAGCCGATGGATTTCGGCACGCGGGCGGGCCCGCGGAGTGCCGCCGTCGTCGACGATGGGGGTTCCGAGAAAAGCGGAATTGATCTTGCTGAGTCGGGTCTTCAGCTGTGCCCGTTCGCGAGCCGCGCGGTGGCCACGGGATTAAATCCGTCTGCCGCAGGATGGCTTTCTTCATTACCCGAATTGTGCGTCGGTGCGCACGCCCCCGTCACCGACAGCGCCAGCTGAGTTCTGCAGCTGAGGTTCAGCTTTTCGTAGATGTGATGCAGGTGCATCTTCACCGTGCCTTCGGTCAGATGGAGCTCGCGCGCGATCTCCTTGTTGCTCAAGCCATGCGATACCAGGCAAGCGACATCGCTCTCGCGCAACGTGAGTGCGTGCGCGACCAAGGGTGCCGGATCAATCACGACGAGGTGCCGCACCAGGTCGGGGTCCACCCACTTCCCGCCGTCGGATACGCATCGAACGCAATCGATGAAGCTCCTGGCGGGCGCCCCATTTAACAGAATCCCCTCCACGTCAAGGTCAAGCAGGCCAGCTGTTGTTGTCGCGTTCCGCTCCTCGAGCAGAAGTATGATGGACATGGAGCGCTGGTGCATCCGAAGTCGCGAAACCGTCGTCGCAGCGTTCTGTCTCGCAACATTGTCCGCCAGCAGGGTCATGTCCGGGCGTCGCGCATCCACGAAAGACAGCAGATCGTCTTCCTCGGAGCAGGAGGCGACAACCCTGTGACCGTCGGCCTGCAAGAGGGCTTGAATCCCCGCACTGACGATATCGTGTCGACTGGCGATCACTAAGGTTGCCGACTTGCGGGTTCGCGAGGGCGGTGAGATGTGCCTTTCGTGAATCAGACTGCCTGCCGTTGCCATGACTTGCCTCCCACGCAACGCTGAACACACCTAGCCGACGTGCAGAACACGACCCTCAGACGTATCGCTGTGCTTCAGTGCAATATCGAGTCGACATGTCATCGCCGCCCGATGCTTCGCAGCCGATACCCGCTCGGATGCAATCCTTCCCTTGCGTTACATCTTAACGCAATTGATTGAAAGCGCGCATCTATCGAAAGGAGGTAATGCCGAAGTAGTATTTGCGTCGGACCCTAGGGAGCCTTTGGTACTACGTTCCGGCTGCCTCGTTATGACATGAGCCCTGGCTTACAAGCGCGCACACTTTCCCGGATCCTGTGCGTCTGCAACGAGCGCGCTCCGTCTTTGCCGACACAGCCGCAGTAGCGGATTGACGTGAACTCAAGCGCGACCGGCCCGTCGGGCGCATCTCACCTGCCAAACGACGGAAACGTGGCCGTGCAGTTCACGCCGGCCGGCATCTCGTGTTTTGGATTGGCCAGTATCAGGCGGACGCCGAAGGTATCGCTGGCTGCGTCGAGTACGTTGTCGATGACGGACACGGTGGCCATGTGAACGGTCCCGACCGGCTGACTTGGACGAATTTCGGCCTTCATGCCTACCTTGATCAGGGGAAAGGCGGCGATCGGCAAGTGGACTTCAATGCGAAGAGGATCGATCTGGGCGATCTTCATGATCTTCGCCTGTTCGAAGACGTTCTCTCCAGGTGCCATGAGTCTCTTGATGACGTAACCGTCGATTGGACTGACGATCGTGCGCTGGTCCAGGAGGGCAGCAGCGCGCCTCATCTCGAGGACGGCAAACTCCTGGTCGGTTTCCGCCTGGCGAAGCTGCAGGACAGCCTGCTGCAGCTCGCTCAATGTCTTGTCGAACTGGGCGGTGGAGGAGATCTGCTTTCCGTGCAACTCGGTAACGCGGGAAGCTTCCTTTTTCAGCAGGCTCACGCGCTCCCGACCAAGCTCGATGATCGCGGTCGACTCCGCACGAGCCTTGGCGATATTCAGGGACGCCTGCTCCAGATCGGAGCGAAGCCGCGCGACGACCATGCCTTTCGTCACGCGGCTGCCACGGTCTACCAGCAACTCCTCCAGGATGCCGGTGGCGGCGCTGCCGAGCTCGGTCGCGATAAACGGTTCGATGATGCAATCCTGCGGTTTGTCCAGGATTGTAGCCGGGTCTGCGGCGGAGGCCGGCACCGTGAGTAATGCCGCCGCTATTGCGGCAGCGATTGCAACCTTTGGCACGATACCTCTCCTATTCGCCACGCCCGCTAAATGCGAGCAGATCCTGAAGGCTGTCGTCGCTCGACAGCAGACGCTTGCGGAGTCGGCCGTGACGACGCTCGGTGGTTCGCTGGGCCCATCTGAAGAGCATCCGGGCCAGCCAGTCGGGTAAATGCGCCTTGCGCGTAGACAGTCGATCGAGCAGCCAGCCGAATACACCGCGCACCAGTTCGTCATCGAGGCTGACCATGGCCTGCCCCTCGCCCGGGTCGCCCTGGCGGGCGCTGCGGCCAAAGAGCTGACGATCAATCCGGCCGGCCTCATGACGCTCGGATGCAACGACAAACAGGCCACCGGCTTGGGCAACTCCCGGAGCAAGCTTGATGTCGGTCCCGCGCCCGGCCATGTTCGTCGCCACCGTCACTCGGCCGGGCTGTCCCGCCTGAGCCACGATGTCGGCCTCAGCCCGGTTCTGTCGTGCGTTGAGCACGCTGTGCCTGACGCCCGCCTTGTCGAGCAGTTCGGAAATGTGTTCGCTGTCCGCCACCGATCGCGTGCCGACAAGGACGGGGCGGCCGCGTGCATGAAGTCGCGCCACCCGCTCCGCGATCGCCTGCCACTTCGCATCGGACGTCGGATAGATGACGTCGCCGTGAATCTTGCGCCGCCGGGGACGGTTGGTTGGAATGCGGACCGTGTTCAATCGATAGACCGCCCACACCTCGCCCGCGACCTCGCGTGCGGTGCCCGTCATGCCTGCCAGCTTCAGATAACGCCGGAAGAAACGCTGGTAGCTGATGCGTGCGAGGGTTTCCTGCCGTCCGGAGATTTCCAGCCCCTCCTTGGCCTCGATCATCTGGTGCAGGCCACGCTCCCAGGAGCGATCGGCCATCACCCGGCCGGTGTACTCGTCGACAATGCGGACCCGCTCCTCTTCGACGATGTAATGCTTGTCGCGCTTGTACAGATGCACGGCCGACAGCGCCTGACGCATGATGTCGTCGCGATGGGCCGGAGCGCTCCACACCCCTCCGTACCGGGCAGTGAGGCGCTTGGCATGCGCACGGCCGAGATCGGTCAGGTCGATGCGGCGCTCGTGTTCGCTGACAAGGTAGTCTCGGCCAGCCTGCATTCGCCGGGCAGCGTCCAGCGCCTGGCGGTAGACCCGCTCCTGGTCGCCCGCACCCCGCCCTCCCGAGATGATCAGTGGTGTGCGGGCCTCGTCGACCAGCACGCTGTCGGCCTCGTCGACAATTGCGAAGCATAGACCGCGCATCACAAGCCGGCTGGCGCGCGGGTCCGGTCGGTGCAGCGCCTCGATCTTGAGGTGAAGAGCCCGGCTTTCCTGCTGCAGCAGAAGGCGGTCCTTCAGGTAGTCGAAAACCACCTGCTTGTTCGTGCAATAGGTAATCGAGCAACCGTAGGCGTGGCGCCGCTCGGCCGGACTCATTCCCTCCAGAACCGTGCCGACGCTGAGGCCCAACGCGTCGTAGAGCGGTTTCATCCAGGCGGCATCGCGCGCGGCCAGGAAGTCGTTGACCGTGATGATATGGACCGGAATGCCGGCCAGTGCGGCCGTTGCCGCCGGGAGCGTCGCGGTCAGCGTCTTGCCTTCGCCCGTCTCCATCTCGGCGACTTTGCCACGCATCATCGCCCAGCCGCCGAGGAGCTGGACGTCGAAATGGCGCATCCCAAGCTCACGGCGCGACATTTCACGAATCACCGCGAAGGCGCGCGCGACCAGATCGGGCCGCAAACCATTGCGGTGCAGATCCTGACGAAGCTCGGCGACGACGTCATCGAGTTCCTTCGACCCGAGCAATTCGAGACGATCAGACGCCGCGGCGACCCGACGCAGAAAACCCCGATCGAGATCGTTGCCGCCGAAGCGCTGGGACAGGACACCCCACATGGCGCTCGCGGTGCGGTCGAGCCAACTCTCGCGCTCCTCCTCGCGCTCGGGATAGGAGCCCGTGGCGATGCCGGGCCGGAGCAGCACCGCTTCAGACATCGAACAGCCTCAGGAAGACCTGGCGGATCGAACGGTAGACCTGGAAGCCGATCGGCTCGGTGCCGTGATCGAAACGAACCTTGACCCGCTGACCGACGAAAGCACGGTCGTCGACGGCGGGAAGCGCGATCTCGTATTCGAAGTAGCGATCGAGCGCCGTGACACCTTTGCCGTCCCGCGGATCGATGGCGATGCTGCCACCGCCCATCGTGCCCAGGGCCGGCGTGGGCAGCGCCCTCAGGGCCTCCGGCACTTCGCGGATGACGCTCGCTGCAGCGGATCTCCCCTCCCAATGGACCGGAATTACGTCAACGCCGCGGGTTCGCTCGCGCACGAGAGCGATTTCGTTCTGGTCGACCATCGTGCGGGCGGTCAGGCGATCGCTGGCGTCGATCACGTAGCCGACCAGTTGGCCCTTTTTGACGAACCGGCCGGGCATGTCCTGCTCGACCGGCACCGCGAACGTACCCGCGCGAGGACTGTTGATGACAAGGTCCCGCTGGCGCTCGCGGGCACGCTCCAGATCGGACGAGACGCCGTTGATCTCCTCGAGCAGCACCGCCGCCTCGGCTTGATCGGTCGTGCGCACAGCCGTGTATTGGCGGCGCAGCCCGCGCAGCTGAGCGTCCAGCACCGCCACGCGTGCATCGAGGAAGGGATCATATGCCTTGATGAGCGGCTGCCCGGCCGCGACCTGCGAACCGTTCACGACCAGAAGCCGTTCAATGAAGCCGTCGGTTCCAGCCCGGATTTGCGAGCGCTCCGAAGGCCAGGTGACTCCCTCCGCCACGGTGCGCAGCGGGAACGGCATGACGAACAGGAACAGGCCGACCAAACCAACGGCCAGCGCGGTGACCGCGATGGCACGCGGCCGATTGCGCTCCAACCGGGGACTCGATGACAGAAAGGACAAGGACTTGCCCACGGGAATGATCAATTGGCTCACACAGGCCCATATCAAAAGTAGCACTCCGATGATGAAAAAGCGTGACCCCAGCGAGATGATGATCGCGATGGAAATAAACAGACGGTAGATGAAGGACGCGATGCCGTAGAATACGAACCACGCGCGCGCCCGCCGGTCCGTCTCCGGAAAGCTCGCTTCGCGCGAACCGTAGGCGTAACGCTGGATGAGATAGCCCAGATATCGGGTCGCGCGCTGGCCCAGATTGGGCAATTCGAGAGCATCGGCCAGCACGTAGTAGCCATCGAAGCGCAACAGCGGGTTGCCGTTGAACAGGATCGTGGAGACGCCGCCGATCAAGATGACGTTGTAGGCAACGGCATGGACGAGACCGGTCGTGGCATTCGCGAAGACGAAAAGCGCCCCGGCTGCAAGCAGCATCTCGACTCCGATGCCGATCGCTCCGACCACCATGCGCTGCCGCTTGTCCGCGAAGCCCGACGAGGCAGACGCATCGACATAGGGCACGGGCACGAAGACGAGAAACATCACGCCGACCTCGTGTACCTCACCGCCATAGATCTTGGTCGCATAGGCGTGCCCGAGTTCATGGATGGCCTTGACGATCGGATAGACGAACCAGAGCAGGACAAGGTTCTGCGGTGCCAAAGCGCGGTCGATGACATTTTCGGTCAGGGCCGACCAGTTGAGTCCCGCCAGCACCAGACCTGCCGCAACCACGGACAGCCACAGCAAGGCTCCGAACCAGCCAAACAGCGGACGGACCAGGAAAGCGGTACGATCGAGAAAGGAATCGGGGTCGAAGAGCGGAATTCGGATGGCGAGCGGGGTCCACAACCGCTGGCGCCATGTCTGCCGCCGCTGGCGTTGAAAGCGGCGAAACAGTTCGCGTGTGTCCGGCGGAACGTCACAAATCAGCGCGTCTGCGGCGTGTAGCTGTCCGAGCAGCCTGACGACGTCATCCTGCGTGGGCGCGTCCCGACCGCTGCGTTCATTGCAGAGATCCCAGACGTTCTGGACGGTCCGCGTCCCGTCCATCAAGCCTATGAAGGCATAGGCTGCGGGAGTGAGCCTGTGCGAGCGGCCCGACGAATGATCCTGCAGGACAAACCAGATCGCGTCACGGTAGCTGTGCCTGTGGATCTGCACATGAGCTCGTAAGCGCGGCTTCAAGCCCGCCACGCGGTACCAGGACGCAGAAAATAACGTTCCCGCCACGATGCGACCTCACGGCCACCACGACCAGATGAACATCCGGAGCCAATGCACGACCTTGTGCGACCAGATCCACGCGAGCCGGCGCTCGTCGACCGTGACCTTGGCCACGCCCTGCATGCCCGGACGAAGGAGCTCCGTGCTGTCGCCCGTCGGCCGCGCCTCGACACGGAAAAAATTGCGCCCCTCCTGAGGGGTGGACACGGGCGTGATCTTCTCGACCCGGAAGGCAAAGCCACGATCCGGCATCGAGCTCAGGACCAGTTCGCCCGAAAGGCCGGGCGTGACATCGACCACGTCGCGCTCGTCGACTTTGAGCACGATGCGGTATTCCTTGAGCGGGGCGACTTCGAACAAGGTGTTGCCGCGTTCGACCGGCGCGCCGAGCTGCTGGCTGAGGTCGCCGGACACGACGACGCCGTCGAAGGGAGCGGTAATCTTCAAGCGGGAAAGCTGCTCGTCGAGGAGCGTGAGCTGCGCGTCAGCCTGCTCGATCTGGGTGCGCAGCACCTGCGCCTTGGCGAGTTCCTGCTTGGCAAGCGCGTCACTGTATTCGCGCTGCTGTTTGGCCCGCTGTGTGGCCCACTTCAGGCGCTCGAGCCGGAGGTCGCGGTCATCGAGCGTGGCCATCACCTGACCGGCCTTCACGATGTCGCCGGCGCGCGACTGCGCGTCCGACAGATACCCGGCGACGGGGGCCGCGAGCGCGCGCTGGATGGTGCCTTCGAGGCTCCCGTCCGCAGTGACCCGGTAATCGCCCTTTGCAAACACGAGGAAGGCCGCGACAGCGATAGCCGCAAGGGCCGATAGCTTTAGGGCGACGTGGCGCGGCCCGAACAGACGAACGAGGAAGGCGATCAGGCTGTCCAGTGCCTTGCGCAAAATCCAGCGATCCTCGTCGCGCTTCAGCTTCAGCACCGGCCCGAGCAGGACGCCGATATGTTCGCAGAGCTGGATGCTCGCGGGATCGAACGGCCTGTCTGCGGGGCGCTCCAGCGTGATCGCGCCGAGCACGCGATTGCCTTCGGTCAAGGGGACGGTGCAGATCGTGTTCTGACCATGCTCGCGCGACAGCGACTGATGGGCGCGCACGATCTGTTCCTGCCCCTCGGGCGCCGGAACCACGATGATCGTCTGCTGATCGGTCGACTCCTCCATCGCCAATTCGATGGCGCGAACCAGGTTCGCCCTCTTGCCGAAGGCCGCGCTGTTGGAGAGGGCGGCGAGCTTGACGTGCTTCCTCTTCCGGAAGCCGATGCTCACACGCTCGCAGCCGAAGACGCCGGCGAGCTCCGTCGCGACGGCCGTTGCGGCCTCCTGGAAGCGATCGTGGTGCAGGCCCGTGGCGAGCAATTCCATCACGGTGCCGATGCGATCGCCGAGCGATACGCTGCGGCGGCGCAGCAAAGCCTCGATCCAACCGCAACCCCAGGCAATGCGGTCGATGACCGCCTGAGGATTTTCCGCATCGGACGTCACCACCAGACCGGCAGCGCCGCGCACCCGCCCGGCTACGGCAACCGGATACCCGATCGCAAGAAGCGATGCGGTTTCCCCTGCATTCCGCCGAGGCTCGACGGTCTGCACGACCATCCGTCCGCCGCGCACGGCTCCGTCGACTGCAGCCAGAAGCGCCCCGTCCGGAACAGCATTGGAGGGCCAGGCGGCAACGGGCTCGTTGCGGCCGCCGCGCATCGCGGCCAGCACGACAAGGCCCTGCTGCATTCCATCAGTGAGCGATGCGACGGCATCGAGCCAAGCCGCTGCAAACACAGCGGGATCGTTGGCCGCCGACAGACGCGCGAGGACTTCCGGCGCAATGCCGCCGGTTCCCGCCGGCCCGGCGTCACGGGACGCGGAGGCTCCTGAGGAGTGCACTCCCAACCTCGCTGGCTGTGAAGAATATCGCGACCTTAGCGAGTGTTGAACCGGACGCAATTAGGAACTTCAGCTAACGTTACCGGGAAGGTCAGAACGTTAACCAAAAGAAACCGCTGATCTGCAGGAGGATGTTGTCGGGCTTGGCCGAGCTTCGAACGGCCGAGGTGTCCACAGGATACACCCGCAAGCATGGCGCTCGCGTGACACATCAAACGCCAATGATCTGGCGATCAAGGCGAATCAGGTCGGTCGTTGCGCGTTGATGATGTGTCGCCGCGTTACGAGCGGCACCACGTTACGCAGCGGCACCCAGGCTCCACCGGACACCGAATGCCGATCGCTGTCGATGGCGAAGCTGCGGAACGTGCCGCCGTTGACGTCGGCGGTTAGCAGGACGCGGCGTGTGGGGGCGCCCGTGCTCCCGGGCTGCGCGCCGACGTTCTCCCGCATCACTCCGCCGAGTTCGCCGTTCGGCGCATCGGCCGCGCGCGTACGGTCGGCGCCATCGGCCCTCGAGCGCGCGAGCAGATCGTCCACGATCCGGGGCGCCCGGTGTCCGATGAACGGTGCCGGTGAGCGAGGACGGCACGAGGCAGGCGTTGAATTCCCAGCCGACAGGACGGTCATCGCCGGGGTTGACGGGAACATCACGACCCGCGCCGGAGCGGATGTCGTTGTCGAACGTGGCGATGTCGGGCTGGGTGTCGAGGCCGCCCGCCGTGGTCTGGTCAACCTGGATATTGATGAGGCCGTCATCCGATCCGGCAAAGGCGTGATGCTTGCTTGTACCGCCGACGCTCCAGTCGTTGCCAAGAGCGTCGGTTCCACCCGGGTCGAGCGACGCGCCTGCGCCGTCGATGATGGCGGCCTGAACCTCGCGGGCATTGGCCGGCAGGTCGATTAGCTGCATCGGTTGTTTGCCGGGGCCGAACGATTGCGTGTCGTTGGACCGTTCGATGCCGGCCGGCTCGGGGATGTTCGGTGCGACGGGCCCGACCGGCGCCTCGCCGAACACCACGGACCCGAGGCCCTTGTCCGCCGCGCCGGTCACCTCGGCAGCGCCCGCCGTATCAGCGCGCAGAGACATGGCGCGGACGGCGATCCAGCTCGTGGAGAAGCCGAGCCCATCGGTGAGCTCGCTCGTCGCAGTAAGCGTCGCGATGGAGGCATCGCTCGACGTCTGGTCGATGGCCTGCTGTGCAACGTCCGCGCCGGTAAAGGAGCTGGCGGGACCCGATGACGCTTTCCCTGCGGGTCCGAGCCGACCGTGCGCGCCGGCATCGAGGGTCTCGTTCATCACCGGGGTTGTGTCGGCATCGTCGTGGTCGAGGCCGAGCACATGCCCGAGCTCATGGGTCACGACCGAAAGCAGATCCATCGCCTGCCAGCCGCGGCCTGCTGCATCGACGTCGATGTAGATGGTGGAGCCGAGGGTGAGGCCGAGCCGGTCGCCCGGCAGGTTGCCGACCTGGACTGTCACGTTGCTGAGAGCCGCGAGCCGGCTGTCTCCGGCGCCGAAGTATTCGGTCCAGAACACCTTCGCCTGCTCGATGGCCGCGGCCAGCATCGCATCGTTGATCGAGGCCGGCGATTGCACTTCGGGCCCGCCTGCCGTCTCCCACATCGGCGTCACGCCCGCCGAAACTTTCACGTCCTGCTTCGTCTTGACGATCGGGCTTTGCGGATCGCGCGGCCCGCCGTTCTGGTCGCCGGCGGCCGTGTCGCCCTGGCGCACCATGCCGGTCTCGCCGAACGGCTCGCCGTTGCGCGCCGCGGTGCCGCCGTACTGCGCCGCCAGCGTCGGGTCCGCGCCCTGGCTCTTCGACAGCGCCAGGAGGAAGGACTCCAGTGCCGGCGACATGCCCCGCGACACGGCAGGCAGGCCGAACGGGTTGTAGGGCATCCAGTAGCTGTTGAACTCGCCGTTCCAATCGATCAGGCGGTCGCCGCCGGTGTTGCCGATCAGCACGTCGCGCCCGGCGCCGCCGTACGACAGGTCTTCCCACGACGGATTGGTATCGGGCGCCGTGAAGGTCGACAGCTTGTCGTCCAGATTGGCTAGGTCGTCGCCCCAGCCGCCCCAGATCGTGTCGCGGCCGGTGCCGCCCACCATCCAGTCGTGGCCGAGGTCGCCGAAGATGACATCGTCGCCGTCAGTGGGGACCGCCGGATATGACGTACCGGTGATCCAGCGCATATCGAGCGGACCTTCGGTGTCGTTGAAGTTGAGCGCCCACTCCAGGCCCGTGCCGGTCTTCGACAGCAGCCCGTCCGGCGTCAGCAGGATCTTGCGCAGCGGATCGTCCGCGTCGTAGAGCGCGAACTTGGTGGTTGCCGGGTTGTAGCCGAGCACGTTGCCCGGGTTGAACGGGTGCGCGAAGTCGCTGCGGATCGCCACGCCGAGCTTGTTGCCGAACTCGTCGTAGTTGGTGACGTACGACACCGCCTGCGCCTCGGCGCCCGAGATCGCGTCCTCGCCGGCACCGCCGTGCAGCGAGTCGTTGCCCTGGCCGCCATAGATGATGTCATTGGCGAAGCGCGCGCGCGGCATCGATGTCGACGGCGCGGCGTTGCTCGGATCCACGCTGTATGGCGTCAGGTCGACCGTATACTTCAGGTTCCCCTCGAAGTTCGTGTACGCGATATCGTTGCCGTTCGAATTCTCGATGATCGCGTTGAGCTGTCCCGCCGGGATCGGGGCAATGCCGTAGAGCGGCTCGCCGAACGCGCTGCTGTTGCGGCTGGCGAAGATGCGCCCATCGTCGCCCAGCACCGCGTCGTCGCCCGTGCCGGCCGAGATCCAGTCGTTGCCGTAGCCGCCGATGATCTGGTCGTCCTGGCCGTCGCCGAACACGACGTCGTTGCCGACCTGCGCGTAGATGAAGTCGTCGCCGGATTCGCCGTGGATCTCGTCGGCCGCTCCGATGTCCAGCGCCTGGCCGGCGGCGTTGTAGTCGGCGCCACCCGGCGTGTAGTCGAGCAGCTTCGCGGCGCGCACCACGATCTGCAGGCCGTAGTTGTTGTCGTAGTTGAAGCCCGAAGTTCCGACGATGCGGTAAATGTTGCCGTTGTCGCCGAGGATCATGTCCGCGTCGCGGCCGTGGATCCCGTCGCCGTTGTTGTCGCGCGCGATGTCGGTGCCGGCTCCGCCGAAGATCAGGTCGCTGCCGTCAGGGCGCTGCGTGCGGTTCTGCAGGCTGAAGAGATCCGAACTGCCGCCGATGATGTCGTCCTGGCCGAGGTTGCCGAAGATCACATCGTTGCCGCCGTTGCCCTCGATGTAGTCGTCGCCGTCGCCCGACGCTTCGAACGACGGGCTGACATAGAGCAGGCCGTCGATGCCGCGGTAGGCTCCGACGAGACGCGGCGTGGCATTGGAGAGCGACAGCGCGCCGGTCGCGGCGTCGACCACGTACAGCGCGCTGCGATAATCGATCGAGCCGTCGCCCTGGATGACGTCGTTGCCGAGCTGGCCGAAGATCTGATCGTCGCCCGCGCCGCCGGCGATGTAGTCGTCGCCGAAGGTGTTGGATGAGACCAAGGTCGTGGCGTCGTGGTCGAGCAGCTCGATGTTGAAGCTCTCCCAGAACGGCGCGCCGCCCGGAATGGTGCTCGCCGTGAGCTTGACCAGCACGGTGCCCGCGCTGCCGGGGAGCGTGCTGTAGATCTGGCCGCCCTCGGCACCGGACAGCTCGCGGTAGCGCGCATTGGCCAGCCCGTCGCCGATCGTGCGGTCGAGCCGGACGTTGTCGCCGAAGATCAGGTCGCGCTCGCTGCCGCCGTCGATGTTGTCGCCGCCCGGGCCGCCGATCAGGATATCGTCGCCCGCATCGCCGTAGATGGTGTCGCCCTTCCCGTTTGAGCGCTCCACGGTCTCGACCAGCGTCACCGACCCGGTCGTCTTCAGGCGCCGTGTCCCGGCCTCCTGGCCGATCACGCCGTGGTCGCCGAACACGATGTCCTCGCCCGCATCGCCGTGGATCGTGTCCGCG
>DATEKY010000121.1:0-10352 GCA_035277225.1 Xanthobacteraceae bacterium | reverse complement strand
TGGGAGAAGGCCCGGCACGCCACCTTCGACGTCGCGCGCATCGACGCGATCGAGCGCGAGACCAAGCACGACGTGATCGCGTTCCTGACGCATCTCTCCGAGATCGTCGGCCCGGAAGCGCGCTTCGTGCACCAAGGCATGACCTCGTCCGACGTGCTCGACACCTGCTTCAACGTGCAGCTCACCCGCGCCGCCGACATCCTGATCGGCGACGTCGAGAAATTGCTTGAAGCGCTCAAGCGCCGCGCCTTCGAGCACAAGATGACGCCGACCATCGGCCGCTCGCACGGCATCCACGCCGAGCCGGTGACGTTCGGGCTGAAGCTGGCGCAGGCCTACGCCGAATTCGCGCGGGCGAGGGATCGCCTGATCGCGGCCAGGAAAGAGGTCGCGACCTGCGCGATCTCCGGTGCGGTCGGGACCTTCGCGCAGGTCGATCCGCGCATCGAGGCGCATGTCGCGGCGAAGATGGGGCTGACGCCCGAGCCGATCTCGACGCAGGTGATCCCGCGCGACCGCCACGCGATGTTCTTTGCCACGCTCGGTGTCGTAGCGTCGTCGATGGAGCGGCTCGCGATCGAAGTGCGTCACCTGCAGCGGACCGAGGTGCTGGAAGCCGAGGAGTTTTTCTCGGCCGGGCAGAAAGGCTCCTCGGCGATGCCGCACAAGCGCAATCCGGTGCTGTCGGAGAACCTGACGGGCCTTGCCCGCATGGTGCGCGCCTTCGTGACGCCCGCGCTGGAGAACGTCGCGCTGTGGCACGAGCGCGACATCTCGCACTCCTCGGTCGAGCGGATGATCGGGCCCGATGCGACGATCACGCTCGACTTCGCGCTGGTGCGCCTCACCGGCCTGATCGACCGGCTGATGGTCTATCCGGAGAACATGCAGAAGAACTTGGACAGGCTCGGCGGGCTCATTCACTCGCAGCGCGTGATGCTCGCGCTGACGCAGAAGGGCGCCTCACGCGAGGAGGCCTATGCACTGGTGCAGCGCAACGCGATGCCGGTGTGGCGCGGCGAAGGCGACTTCCTCACCTTCCTGAAGGCCGACAAGGACGTGAAGCGCTTTCTCACCGACGCCGAGATCGAGACGAACTTCGATCTGGCGTTTCACCTGAAGCACGTCGACACGATCTTCCGTCGCGTGTTCGGCGCATGACAAAAGGGCCGGCGTCGGCCGGCCCTTTCCAGATCATTGCAACGCCAGCTAGCGGCCGCGTACGATCGAACCGGCGAAGCCGGGCTGTGCGCCGCCACCGCCGCCACCCGCACGTGCGGCCGGAGCGGCCGCGGCACCACCGCGGAAGCCAGCACCGCCGCTGAAGCCGGCACTGGCGCCGACGCGTGCACCGCCGCTGAAGCCGCTACCGGCGCCGACCCGCGCGCCCGCGCCGATTCCGGTGCCGGGACGCTGCCAGTTGGCCGGGGGACCGGCAAAGCCGGTGCGATTCTGGCCGCCCACGACCGGGGGCGTGCCGACGGTACGACCCGGACGTCCGGCCCAGTTGCCGCCACGCCAGCCCGAGTGGCCGCGCCAGCGGTGGCCAAAACGCGGCCCGGCGTAGAAGCCGAACGACGGTCCATAGCTGTAGCCGTAGTCGTAATATCCATATCCATCGTAGTAATCGTCATCGTAGACATACGGCGCTACGGCGACCGCCGGTCCGGGCGCAACAGCTCCGCCCATCGCCAGATAGCTGCGGCTCGCCCAGCCGGTACCGCCGCTGAAGCTCACCCGACACCAGCCGCCGGTGCAACCGCGGGCATCCACGGTCTCGCCGCCCTGGATGGAACCGACGACGGGATACTGCGTGCCCGGCCCGGAGCGCACATTAAGGTCGGTCTGCGCGGTCGCCGGTACCGCGAGGGCAGCGCCGGTCGAGAGCAGCAGCGCCGCGCCCGCGCCAAGCAATTTCGTTCTCAGGGTCATGGCTTGTTCCTTGATCTTTGGGTTGCCTCGGCGGGGCAACCGATGCGTCGCCGCCCGGTTCCGAAGATTGCCGATTTGACATGTGGGGCCGCGTTCCGACCCACCAAGTGCGGCGCGTTGGCGTCGGTTAACGCTTCGCTTAGCCCTGTTGGCCACAATCCGGCCGGACCGGAACCTCACCATGGCGGCACAACGTCAATCGGCCCCGCGAAACGGGCAAGCGCGCGAGACCCCATTGCCGCTGGTGGCAGGGCCACGCCTGGTTCCGGAAGCCGGTTACCGCGCAACCTTGCGTCCGATCTTGACCGGCCCGACCATCACGCCCCGCCTCATGTCCGCTCCCAAAATTCTCGTGTTCGATTCCGGCGTCGGCGGACTGACCGTGTTCCGCGAGATCGTGCGCGCGCGCCCCGACGCGCGCTTTGTCTACACGGCCGATGACGCGCTGTTTCCCTACGGGAAAATCCCTGAAGCCGTGCTGGTCGAACGGGTCGGCGGACTGATGGCCGACCTCATCGAAACGCATCGTCCCGATCTGGTGGTCATCGCCTGTAACACCGCCTCGACCTTGGTGCTGCCGGCGTTGCGCGCGCGCTTCGCGCTGCCTTTCGTCGGCACCGTGCCGGCGATCAAACCGGCCTGCGCCGCCTCGCAGTCGAAGCTCGTCTCGGTGCTTGGCACCGAAGCGACGGTCGCGCGCGAATATACTCACGCGCTGATCCGCAATTTCGGCGAAGGCTGCGATTTGACGCTGGTTGGATCGGGCCGCCTTGCCGCGTTCGCCGAAGCGTCGCTTGCGGGCGAACCGGTTGACGACGCGGCGATCCGCGCCGAGATCGCACCCTGCTTCGTCGAGGACGGCGCGCGCACCGACACCGTGGTGCTCGCCTGCACGCACTACCCGCTGCTGATGGAACGTTTCGAGCGCCTCGCGCCCTGGCCGGTGCGCTGGATCGATCCCGCCCCCGCAGTCGCCCGCCGCGTGGTCGAACTGATCGGGCCCGCGACCGGCGAGAAACAACAAGACCCCGCCTCGGCGGTCTTCACGTCGGGCAAGGCGCCGAGCGCGGGATTTCGCGCTGCGCTGCAGGGCTTGCCGGCGAGCGCCGCGCCGTTGCCGGCGGTTTGACACCCTGCGCCTTTACCCCTAGAAGGCACGCGCCGCGCCGGTTTTCGCCCGCGCGGCGTTTCGCGACCCGTGGTCCGTACCTTCCGCTTTGGTGCAGGACCTGTCGGCCCCGGCGAACCCAGGGCAGCAGGAGGGCGCGTTTCCTCGAAATACAAGCAAATTCAACAAGTTGAGGACGCGAATGACTAAGCGCGCTGAAGCCAAGTATAAAATCGACCGCCGCATGGGCGAAAACATCTGGGGCCGCCCGAAGAGCCCGGTGAACCGCCGCGAATACGGCCCCGGCCAGCACGGCCAGCGCCGCAAGGGCAAGCTCTCCGACTTCGGCGTGCAGTTGAAGGCGAAGCAGAAGCTGCGCGGCTACTATGCCAACATTTCCGAGCGCCAGTTCCGCAGCATCTACGACGAAGCGATCCGCATGAAGGGCGACTCCGGCGCCAACATGGTGGGCCTGCTGGAGCGCCGCCTCGACGCGATGATCTACCGGGCGAAGTTCGTGCCGACCGTGTTTGCCGCGCGCCAGTTCATCAACCACGGCCACGTCAAGGTGAACGGTCGCCGCGTCACCATCCCGAGCTATCGGCTCAAGGTTGGCGAGGTCGTCGAGGTGAAGGATTCATCGCGCGAGCTCGCGCTGGTGCTCGAGGCCAAGGCGCTCGCCGAGCGCGACGTGCCGGACTACATCGAGGTCGACCACGGCAAGATGACCGCGAAGCTCGCGCGCGTGCCGACGCCGCAAGAGATTCCCTATCCGGTGCGCATGGAGCCGCATCTCGTGGTGGAGTTCTATTCGCGCTAGATCGGCGCAGAACCGGAATAAAAAGGCCGCCGCGAGGCGGCCTTTTTGTTTGCGCATCGGCGCGGCCAGCCTTGCCGGAGAGTTCGCAATTTGGTGTGATTGCAATCATACCTTGCGCGAGGCGTTTCATGCCGGTTGTCCTTCGCATCGCCGCGATCATGCTCGCTGTTGCGCTGGCCACGGCCACCGTCCGCGCCCAGCCGGTGCTGGAAGCCGCCTATGTACTGCTCGGCGGCAGCGGCGCCGTCGCACGCACCATCTACAGCGGCACCACGGACTGCCCGGCCCTCTCGATCAACGGCGCCGCGCAGACGATGAGCGTGCGCATGGCGCCGCAGACCGGAAAAGACGCGCCGTTCCCGGTGCTGGTCTGCGAACTCGCGCTTCCTGCCGACGCGAACAGCGTCATACTGAACGGCCAACCTCTCCCGCTCCCGCCGGCCGGCACGCTCACCACGGTCGCGGTCATCGGCGACACCGGCTGCCGCCTCAAGGCGGGAAAAGAGAAAGACCCGAAGGACAAGGATTACGAGGAGGACGGAAAATTCCAGGACTGCAAGTCGGACTGGCCGTTCTCGGCGCTGGCGGCGAGCGTCGCGGAGGAGAAGCCGCAACTGCTCGTCCATGTCGGCGACTACATCTATCGCGAAAGCCGCTGCCCGCCTCACGACAAGGGCTGCAAGGGCAGTCCGCACGGCGACACTTGGCTCACCTGGCAGGCCGACTTTTTCGCCCCCGCAAAGCCGCTGCTGGTGGCCGCACCGTGGATCGCCGTGCGCGGCAACCACGAGATCTGCAGCCGCGCCGGAGCCGGCTTCATGCTGTTTCTCGATCCGGCGCTTGCGGTGAACCGGCAGCCCGCGCCATGCGCCGCGCTCATCGACACGTTCTCCGTCACGGTCGGCGGCCAGCAGTTCATCATGCTGGATTCCAGCGATGCGCCGGACGAATGCGTGTCCGCCAAGAAGGCCGCACAGGGCAAGAAGAAGAAAAAGGAGGCGGTGTGCGACCTGAAGACCAATTTGGCGCCGGATTGTCCGAAGAGCGGCTGCAGCGCCAAGGATTACGCCGATCAGTTCGCCGCGATGAAGCCGGCCGACGGCGCGATTCTGGTGACCCACCGTCCGGCCTGGGGGTTCAAGAACAAGGGCGATCCTCTCAACGCGACGCTTCAGCTCGCGCTCACGGCCTGGAACGGCCAGCTTCCGCCGGGATTCGCGCTCGCGCTCGCCGGCCACATCCACATCTGGGAGGTGCTGGGCTTCAAGGACAAGGGCGCGCCGCAATTCGTGCTCGGCAATGGCGGAACGCTGCTCACCCACAAGGTCGAGAGGAAGCTCAAGGGTCTGAAAGTCGGCAGCCGCGAGGTGGGCGACTTCAAGACGTCGCACAAATGGGGCTTCACGATTTTCACCCGGGCGACGAACGGCTGGACCGCGACCGCCTACAGCGTGAAGGGAAAGGACAAGTTCGACTGCAGCGCGGCGCAGGGCGTCGTGTCATGCCCCTGACGCGACCGTCGTTTCACAACAACGGTGGTGCGACGTTCATTTGATTTTTGCTCAATCGAGCGTCACGAAGATGCAGCCGACGACGACGGCCAGCGCCGGAACGCCGGCGGCCCATAGCGCGGCGCGCGGGCGCGCATTACGCCAGATGAGGCCGAGGATCGGTCCGCCGATCCCGAGCGCGAGCAGCGCCGCGACAACCAACGCCACACCACCGTTGAACGTGGTGTTGTTCCAGCCGTAGATCATGATCGGCGCGATCAGCGCCAGATAGAGCGACGCAAGCACGTCCACCGCGATCGCGGCGAACAGCAGCGCCTTCATTCGGCCGCCGTCGACGTTACGCCGACGCGCCTTCCCGCACCGCGAGGCCCTTGTCCTTGAGCAGGCCCTGCAGCTCGCCCGCCTGGAACATCTCGCGCACGATGTCGCAGCCGCCGACAAACTCGCCCTTCACGTAGAGCTGCGGAATGGTCGGCCAGTTGGAGTAGGCCTTGATGCCGTTGCGCAGGTCGTCGGACTCAAGGACGTTCAGCCCTTTGTACGGCACGCCGATGTAATCGAGGATCTGCACGACTTGGCCGGAGAAGCCGCATTGCGGGAACTGCGGCGTGCCCTTCATGAACAGCACCACGTCGTTGCTCTTCACTTCATTGTCGATGAATTGCTCGATAGCCATGATTGTCCTCGTGTTTCAGCCCGTACGGCTCCCAGCCCCGGTCAGGCTTTCATGACATATATGTAGCGCAGGTCCGACCTCCACCCCAAGGGCCGACGCCTCATTTTTTGGCCGGGGCGTAGAACGTGCCTTCGACCTCGAAAATGTCGTCCTGGTTGAGCCGGTGCACCTCGATAATCGTGCGCGGCGGGTAAGGTCCCTGCCCCCACAGCTCCTCCTGCACCTTGTTCACCAGCGGGCGGAAGCGGAACATGTCGGTCACATAGACCACCAGCCGCGTGGCGTCGCGCAGCGTCGCCCCTTCCGATTCGGCGATCAGCTTCATGTTCAGGAAGCCCTGCCGGATGCGTGCCTCGTCGCCCTGTACGAGCTGGTTGGTGGCCGGGTCGATGCCGCGCATCCCCGCCACGAAGACGAAATCGCCGGCGCGCGTGCCGAGGTTCCAGGTCCCGGTCGGCTTGATCGCTCCCGGCGGCGACAGCGTCTTCACGCCGTTGGGCGAGGCCTGCTGGGCGTGAGCCGACAAGGTCATGACTCCAATCGCCGCGACCGCCGTGATGAGCCTGTGCATGCAAACATCCCCCGATGCCGAACGCCAAACCATGGAAACGCGAGACGCATTCGAGTGTCGAGCCGCCTAGCCCTCCGGCGTACCGGTCTGCAGCGCCAGCGCGTGCAGCTTGCCGCCCATTTCGCCGCGCAGCGCCTGATAGACGAGCTGGTGCTGCTGTACCCGCGACTTGCCGCGGAACGAGGCCGCGATCACGGTCGCCGCATAGTGGTCGCCGTCGCCCGCAAGGTCGCGGATGGTCACCTGTGCGTCGGGGATACCGGACTTGATCAGTTTCTCGATTTCGCTCGCGTCCATCGCCATGCGTGGGTCCTCGGCCTGCTCCCCAACAGGCTGCTAATTCGCGCCACCCGCCATATAGGCCGGCAACCACCCCTCATGGCGCTCACGCAACGCGTTTAGCAGAATCTCCCGTTCGCCGGGAAGGGTCAAAGCCGTCCCGTGGGTCATGCCGATGCGGCGGATCGGCACGCCGGCCGCCTTGGCGCGTGCCGCGAGATCGTCGGCCTGCGCCGGCTTGACGGTCACGACATAGCGCGCCTGATCCTCGCCGAACCAGAAACCGTGCTCGGTGAGGAACGCGGGTGGGCCGTAAAGCTTGGCCCCGATGCCGGACGCGAGCGCCATTTCGGCGACCGCGACGAGCAATCCGCCGTCGGAGAGATCATGGGCGGCGGTGACGATCTTCTCGTTGATCAGCGCGCGCACGAAATCGCCGGTGCGCCGCTCCGCGCTGAGATCGACCGGCGGCGGCGCCCCCTCCTCGCGTCCGCAGATCTCGCGCAGATACATCGACTGGCCGACCCAGCCCTTGGTCTCGCCGAGCAGCACGATCAACTCGTCGGCCGCCTTGAAAGCGATGCTCGCCGACGCGGTGAAATCCTCGATCAGCCCGACGCCGCCGATGCTCGGGGTCGGGAGGATCGCGCGGCCATTGGTCTCGTTGTAGAGCGAGACGTTGCCGGACACGACCGGGAATTCGAGCGCCTTGCAGGCCGTCGCGATCCCCTGAATGCAGCCGACCAGCTGACCCATGATCTCCGGCCGCTCGGGATTGCCGAAGTTGAGATTGTCGGTCACCGCCAAAGGCTTCGCGCCGACCGCTGACAGATTGCGCCAGGTTTCGGCGACTGCCTGCTTGCCGCCCTCGAACGGATCGGCCTCGCAATAGCGCGGCGTCACGTCGGTCGTCATGGCCAAGCCCTTCGGCCCTTCCTTGACCCGCACCACCGCAGCGTCGCCGCCCGGCCGCTGTACGGTGTTGCCGAGGATCAGGTGGTCGTACTGCTCCCATACCCAGCGCTTGGAGCAGAGGTCGGGGGACGACAGGAGCTTCTCCAGCGCGTCGGCATGCGGCATCGGCGGCTCGATGCTCGCCGGATCGATCACCGGCAACCGCGGCGAGGCGGTGTGCGGACGGTCATAGACCGGGGCCTCGTCGCCCAGTTCCTTGATCGGCAGATTGGCCATCTCGTTGCCGGCGTGGCGCACGACGAAGCGCTTGTCCGGCGTGGTCTCGCCCACGATCGCGAAATCGAGCCCCCATTTGCGGAAAATGTCCTCGGCTTCCTGTTCCTTCTCCGGCTTGAGCACCATGAGCATGCGCTCCTGGCTTTCGGAGAGCATCATCTCGTAGGCCGTCATCGCGGCCTCGCGCGTCGGCACCTTGTCGAGATCGAGCCGCACGCCGAGATCGCCCTTCGCGCCCATCTCGACCGCCGAACAGGTCAATCCGGCCGCGCCCATGTCCTGGATCGCGATCACGCAATCCTTCTGCATGATCTCGAGGCAGGCCTCGAGCAGCAGCTTTTCGGAAAACGGATCGCCGACCTGCACGGTCGGGCGCTTCGAGTCCGAATCCTCGTCGAACTCGGCCGACGCCATGCTGGCGCCATGGATGCCGTCGCGCCCGGTCTTGGAGCCGAGATAGACAATCGGCATGCCGACGCCGGAGGCGGCCGCGTAGAAGATCTTGTCGGTCTCGGCGAGGCCGACCGCCATGGCGTTGACCAGGTTGTTACCGTCGTAGCGGGTATGGAAGCGGACCGAGCCGCCGACGGTCGGCACGCCGAACGAGTTGCCGTAGCCGCCGACGCCGGCGACCACGCCCGACACGAGATGGCGCGTCTTGGGATGCTTTGGGTCGCCGAACGAGAGCGCGTTGAGGCAGGCGATCGGCCGTGCCCCCATCGTGAACACGTCGCGCAAAATGCCGCCGACGCCGGTCGCCGCGCCTTGGTACGGCTCGATGTAGCTCGGGTGGTTGTGGCTCTCCATCTTGAACACCACGGCCAGCCCATCGCCGATCGAGATCACGCCGGCATTTTCACCCGGACCCTGGATGACGTGCGGCGCGCTGGTCGGCAGCGTGCGCAGATGGATCTTCGAGGACTTGTACGAGCAGTGCTCGTTCCACATCGCCGAGAAGATGCCGAGCTCGGTGATGGTCGGCTCGCGGCCGATCAACTGCAAAATGCGCTCATATTCCTCGGGCTTGAGGCCGTGCTCGGCGACCAGCTCGGGCGTGATTTTCGGCTCGTTGGGGATCATGCGTCGGAGATGCCTCGTCGCATCTCTTTAGGCGAGATGGACACGCCGGGAAACGGTTTTATCCGCTCTGCCCCCAGCTCATCCGACACATAAGGCCTATCGGCTTAAGCTCAAGCCCTGACGATCTTTTCGGCAATCGCGATCCACTCGGCCTGAGCCCTGCGCACATGCTTGGGTGAGCGCCGCAGTTGCCGCAGGACTTCCGTCAGCCACGCCTTGGCTTCGCCCTGACGGCCGAGTCTCGACAGCAGCATGCCGTAGCGTACGCGTGCTTCCGCGCCGACGAAGTAATCGGACAGCGCGCGGTACTCGGTCAGCGCCTCGTCGTTGCGCGCGGTCGTTTCGAGCGCGCGGGCGTAGAGCAGATGTGCCTCGCCGGACTGGTAGTCGGGCCAGCGCTGGCGCAGATCGTCGAGGATCGCGACCGTATCGACCGCCTGACCCAGACTGAACTGCGCGCGCGCCTTGCCGACCATGTAGAGCGGCTCGTCGCCCATCGGGCGCGCGAGGATCACGTCGAAATGGCGCTTCGCCTCCTCGAACTTTTCCAGTGCAAGGCACTCCTCGGCGAGCGCGGTGCGGTTCGCGATAGTGTCCGCGATCTCGACCGCATCGGAGAGCTCGCGATAGCGCTTCTCGGGGTTCAGCGCATTGGCAACACGCCGCTGCGTCTGCTGGCCCTGCGGGCTGCCGAACCAGTCGGGGACGATCACGCCGACCACATAGGCGATCGCGCCGATGCCCGGCACCATCAGGATGATGAATGCCCAGGGCTGCGCCCGGCCGGTCCGCACCGCATGGATGACGAGGGTGACGTCGATGAGCACGAGCAGAACGACGAGCGGCATGGCAGGGTCCGGCAAAAGCTGCGCCGCGCCGCGCGAAGCCGCGGCCTGGCTCCTGAATAGTCCAATCAAAACCGCAAAAGGTTCAACGCTAGATTACGCGGCCTGCGCGAAATGCGCCACAAGTCCCGCAAAAAGACCACGCCCGTCGGTGCAGCCGACCGCGGTTTCCACATGGTTTTCCGGGTGCGGCATCAGGCCCAGCACGTTCAACTTTTCATTAAGGACGCCGGCGATCGCATTGGTCGCGCCGTTCACGTTCGCCTTCGCGTCGCGTTGGCCGTCCGCGTCGGTGTAACGGAACAGGATGCGCCCTTCCGCCTCGAGCCGCCCGATGGT
>DATEKY010000120.1:0-5160 GCA_035277225.1 Xanthobacteraceae bacterium | reverse complement strand
AGGATCGTTCTCGGCTTCCATCCGCGCGACCGCGGCGAGCACCGGCACCGAAGGCTGGCACACCGCAACGATGTGCGTCTCGCCGTTGAGTGCATGCAGCATCGAGACGACGTAGTCGATGTAGTCGTCGAGATCGAAGCGACCGTCGGCGAGCGGCACCATGCGGGCATCGACCCACTCGGTGATGTAGACGTCGTGGTTCGGCAGGAACGCCTCGACCGTGCCGCGCAGCAGCGTCGCGTAATGGCCCGACATCGGCGCGACGATCAGCAGCTTGGGCTGGGGACGCTTCGGCAGGTGCTCGAACGTGCGCTCGAAGCGCAGCAGGCGGCAGAACGGTCGCTCCCAGACGCAGCTGATGTGCACCGGCACGCGCTCGCCGCCGACCGTCGTGGAGTCGATCCGCCAGTCCGGCTGGCTGTAGCGCCGCGTGGTGCGCTCGAACAGTTCGAACGCGGCGGCCGCGGCCTTGCCGGCGGTGGTATGCGCGAACGGATTGGCCGGGTTCTTGAAGAAGATGCGCCCGGCGTCCGCGAAGGCGCGCGACGGCGTCAATGCGGCGTGTCCCATCTCGTAGAGCCAATACATTGGCGCCGAGAGGAACGGACTACCATCGCCGGGCAGCGCTGCTGCCCCGCCGAATTCGCCAATTGGCATGTGGTCTGGCCCCGGCCCGACTTTTTGCACTGCAATATCGTGTCGCTTTTTCGTCATGTCGTCAACAAATCAATGCGCGCGTCGGCGTTGCAGGCAGGGAAAACTGATAGGGGCGCATCGGCTTAACGCGCCGGAACGGTGCGGTCGGTGCATGGATGCAATGCGGGATGGGATGCCGGCACCGAATCCCGACCGGCAGCAACCTTCATGCCCCGCTCTTCAGGTCGTTCGGCCAGATCGCCGACACATGGTCGAGATTGGCAATGGCGCGCAGCTGTTCGCCCGTGGCGCTCACAACAAAGGCCGAAGAGGACGGAAAGAACGCGTCAGTCTTGTGCCCGATGATCTTCTCGAGCGATTTCCTGACTTGCGACACGTAACGCTTGGTCTCCTCCGGATTTCCGCCCATGTCGGCGAGGAAAGCCCGTTTGGCGAGCCCGCCATCGGGCGCGCGGGACACCTGCACCTTGGGATGCGGCAGGCTCAGTTCGACAATAACCGTGTGCGGTTCCGAGTGAGCCTCGGCAGTCTCTCGGCGCAAGAAATCGGACTGGATTTTTTCCAGTTCGACCTCCTTGCCCTTGCCTACCGGCATCTGCCTGATCCTCGTCGCCTCAGCACCGATATATAGCGTTCGGATCAATAAATTGTAATGGCTTCGGTGGTGCCGCGGCACCGGCGGGCTGGAGGCATAACGCAAGGCCAACCACCGCCCGCCACGCCTTGCGGAAACGGATTCGGGGTCTGTCTTTCGGGACGATGCCCTAGTTGTAGCCGAGGTCCCGGGCAAAGCCGAGCGCACGCAGAATGTCGATGCGGCCGAATCCGAAACGATGATTCTGGCCGGCTTCGCCGAGTTCCTCCGCCGAACCGGTGAGAAGATCCTGGATGACGAACGCACGCTGGTTCGGCGGAACCGCGGTCTTGATCTTGGTTCCGCTCAGAAGCAAGGCAATCGCGCCGGCGACATGCGGCGTCGCCATCGAGGTGCCGTTCAGGTACTCCCATTTGCCTCCCGGAACGGAGGAGTAGATCGCAACGCCTGGTGCCGACACATCTGGTTTGGAGTACGCGAGCGGCAACTCCGCCTGCGCGAAGAACTCCGACTCGCGGATGATTTGGGTGCGGCCACCGCTGAATCCGGCGGCCCGATTCGACGGGTCGGTGGCGCCGACCGCAAATGCGAAGATGTCGTTGCCCGGCGACCCGGTGGTCTGACTGCCGTCGTTGCCGATCGCGGTGACGACGGGAATACCGACGCGCAACGCGTTCAGGATCGCTTTCGTGTAGGTGCTCGGCACCTCGGCTCCCAGCACCAGACCGCCCAGCGACATGCTGATGGCATCGACCTGTTTGTTGATGGCCCAGTCCATCCCGGCGAGGATTTGTGCATGCGTGCCGCCTTGCTTGCCGTTCAACACAAGGCCGGCCGCGATCTTCGCTTCCGGCGCGACACCGATCCAGCGTCCGCTCGCGTTGCCGCCGGCGATCGTTCCCGCGCAATGCGTGCCATGGATGTCGCTGTCGTGCGGCTTCGACCCTTGAACCGGTTTTCCCTGACTATCGAACTCCGCCCAGTGCGCGATCTTGCCTCTGAGATCCGGGTGACTCGCATCGACGCCTGTGTCGAGCACCCCAATGGTCACGCCCCTTCCGCGGGCGTCGAATGCACCCCACGTCGCCAACGCTCCGATCAGTCTAACGCCCCACCCGCTCACCTTGTTGTCGTCGACCGACTGCGGGACCTGCTTCGGGACCACGACGGGCGGAACGAACAGGCGGCGGTTGGGGAAGATATCCTCGACGTTCGGGACGGCGGCCAATTGATCGAGCGCGTCGCCGCGCACCGGAAGGACGACGCTGCTCGATGACCAGAACGCCGTCGGTTTCGAAGACGCGGCGGTCCTGGATTTTGCCTCCTTCGCGCCGGCGGCGGCCTTGCGGAAGGCGTCCGACTTGAGCAGCGGCTGCAACGCGGACAGCCCGTTCTTGCGCAACGTCGCGTGCGCCGATCGCGTCACAGGCGCTTGCGCAACTTGCGCCGCAATGCTGCGCTCGTGGTTCCTGAGCCCGGCCCCCGAGGAGCTTCTCAGCGTCTGGTGCGCCACCGGCAACACATCGCGCGCTGACGAGGAGAGGCCGCGCCGTCGCAGCGTTTCGGCGACCGCCGCGACGATCGTCGGGTCATCCTTGTTGCCGGAACCGACCCGGACCACGACTTCGAAGGTGTTGGTACTTTCGGTATCGCGAATGAATTCGATCTGGCGATTGAGATGTTTGATACGATCGGATGCAGCCTGCACAATGCCCATGATGCCCTCCCAAGACACCCGCGCGCTTTCAATTTATGCGTGAATGACTGTAGCAAAGCAGGCGCAGCGCGCAAGCCGTGACGGGCTATTCGCCAGTCTGCATCAGCGAGCCGTTGCGTCGCGCCGAGGCGAGCAGCGCGAGAAACGCCAATGTGGCCGCGGCAAACCACACCGCGTTGAGGCCCAGCGCCTGGATCATCAGGTCGGCACGGAACGTATGCTCGATCAGCAGCGCCCGCATTCCCTCGAACACATAGGTCGGCGGCAGCGCCCAGGCGAAGGCCTGCAGCCAGCCGGGAAGCACGGCGACCGGATAGTAGACGCAGGCGAGGGGGAGAAACAGGAACATGATGCTCCAGGCAAACGTCTCGGCGCCGAGACCGTTCCGCAGCACCAGGCCCGAGACGAAGATCCCGACCGCCCAGCCGGTGAACATCAGGTTGGCGAAGAAGGCCGCGAGCGCGAAGCCGAGCCCCCACAGGTTGAAGCCGAAGAACCAGATCGCCAGCAGCGTCACCGGCACCATGCCGATTGCGAGGCGGATGATGCTCATGATCATCAGCGCGAGCACGAACTCGGAGGCGCGCAGCGGCGAGATCATCAGGTTGCCGAGGTTGCGCGCATACATCTCCTCGAGAAACGAGATCGAGAACCCGAGCTGTCCGCGGAACAGGATGTCCCACAGCATCACCGCGCCGACCAGAACGCCGCCGGCGCGCGCGTAGAGGCTGGTCTGGCTCGCGAGATACGTTTGCAGGAAGCCCCACATCAGCATCTGCACCGTGGGCCAGTAGATCAGCTCGGTGAGGCGCGCCCACGACGAGCGCAGCAGGTACCAGTAGCGCAGCACCATCGCGGCGACGCGGCGCGGCGAGAACATGATTTGCGCAGCGCCGGTCACTGCGCCGCCTCGCGCCGTTCGCGCCCGCGCGCGACATCGAGGAAAACCTCCTCCAGCGTGTCGCGGCCGTAGCGCTGCAGCAGCTTTTGCGGCGTGTCGTCGTCCTCGATGCGTCCCTGCTTCATGAAGATCACGCGTTCGCACAGCCGCTCCACCTCGGCCATGTTGTGCGAGGCGATCAGCATCGTGGCGCCGCGCCTGTCGCGGTAGCGCTCGAGATGCGTGCGGATCCAGTCCGCGGTGTCGGGATCGAGCGAGGCGGTCGGCTCGTCGAGCAGCAGCAGGTCTGGGGTGTTGATCAGCGCCTTGGCGAGCGAGACGCGCGTCTTCTGTCCGGCCGACAGCTTGCCGGTCGGGCGGTCGAGCAGGTCGGCAAGATCGAGCTCTCGGGCGACCTCGGCGATGCGCTCCGAGAGATTGTCGACGCCGTACAGCATGCCGAACACTTTCAAGTTCTGGCGGATCGTGAGCCGCATCGGCATCTCGACGTAAGGGCTCTCGAAATTCATCCGCTGCAGCACCTGGTAGCGCTCGCGCGGCATGTCGTGGCCGAGCACGCGCACGGTCCCCGAGGTCGGCGTCACCAGTCCCATCAGCATCGCGATCGTGGTGGTCTTGCCGGCGCCGTTGCCGCCGAGCAGCCCGGTGATGCCGCCGCGCGGCAGCGCGAACGAAATGCCGTCGACCGCCGTTGCGGTCTTGTAGACCTTGCTCAGGCGGTCGGCGCGAACGGCGGGTTCGGAAAGAGCGTCCATCGGGCTTACGGTGCGGCAAAGCGCACGTTGGTGCGGCGAAAACCGCAGCCGGGCTGCGGCGAAACCGCACAATTGGCGGCTTGCGCCGGGCCGCGCAAGCCCCGCGCGCTTGGGTCCTGATGCCCTCCGCCGCGCAGTCCGTTATCCTGCCGCCATGCCCGTGTCCGCCGACACTCTTCCCGCGCTAGGCACCGTGCGCCTCAAGACCCTGGTCGGTCTGCGCTGGTTCGCGGTGATCGGCCAGGCGATCACGGTCTTCGTGGTGCACTACTGGTTCGAGTTCGACCTGCCGCTCGGCACATGTCTGGCGGTGATCGCGCTGTCGGCCTGGCTCAACGTCGCGATGAGCATGCACTTCTCGAACGTGCAGCGGCTTCCGCCGCGGCCGGTGGCGTGGCTGCTCGCCTACGATATCGGACAGCTCGCGGCGCTCACCGCCATGACCGGCGGCATCGAGAATCCGTTCGCGTTTCTCATTCTGGCGCCGGTGCTGATCGCCGCGATCTCGCTGCCGCTGCGCTACACGCTGCCGCTC
>DATEKY010000119.1:0-3141 GCA_035277225.1 Xanthobacteraceae bacterium | reverse complement strand
TGACAGAAGTCTGACGAAACGCCGATTTTTCGGCTAAATTTCCGCGCTGGCGGTTCATGCGGGGTGTGTCATGGATCAGGTTATTCCGAGGATCTTGAGCTTCGACCGATTCGATCTGGACCTGATGCGCGGCTGTGCGCGCGTCGCAGGACGCGATCTCGAGCTGCGGCCGAAGGCGTTTCGTCTGCTGGGCCACCTGGCCGAGAACGCCGGGCGCCTGGTCTCCAAGCAGGAGCTCCACGATGCGGTTTGGGGCCGCGTGGCAGTCTCCGACGATGCACTGGTGCAGTGCATCCGCGAACTGCGCCGCAAGCTCGGCGATGTCGACCATGTCTTGATCCGCACGGTTCCGCGCCGCGGCTATCTGCTCGATGTCGGCAGGGAGTTGGCCGGTAAGGACTTGGCCGGCAAGGCCGCGTCCGATGTCGCGTTGGCTCCGACAGCCGCGCCCGCAGCGCGGGCAGCGGCTGCGCCATGGCGGACTTGGCATGCCGCCAAACCCACCAGATGGGCGGCGGCGATCGTCATCGCCGCGCTGGCGCTTGCGCCAATTCCGGCCGGCAGATGGGCCTCTCCGCCACCGCGCGATCTCATCTCCGCCGCGGACGCACGCCAACTGGCGCAGCTTGCGGCCGAAAAGGAACTACCGCTTCCGGCATTTCACATCACCTCGCTCGCGGAGGACGTTCCCGATGCGATCCGCCGCTATGTCGGCGTCTGGGTCAGCGACACCGGCTGGGCATACTCGGACCGGCAGCTCATGGTGATCGTCACGAGCGTCACCAGGCGCGGGGACGTGTCGGGATATCTCGTGAATGGGCCGTCCACGCCGTACAGTCGCACGAAGGGGCCGGCTTTCGCGATGGCCTTCAAGGGCTACATCAACGCCGGCGCGTTGCGCTACGACGGCTACGTCGGGATGTACCTCGCCAACCTCGACGGCGACGGCGGTATGGAGTTCAAGCTGGTCTTTCAGGACGGCGTGATCACCAAGGCGAGGCTCAGGCAGATCTGGAGCCTGCCGAAAAGCAGCCGGACCGAATCCGCCGAGCGGGTCGGCGACGACGTCGAGCGCTCAGCGCCGTTCGTCGCTGAGGAAACGGGAACCCTGCTCTCGGCTCTCGCCGGCCATGACGGATCGAGGCTGGCGCACAGCGGCAAAAAGTGACAACCGTTTTTCGAACGAGATGACGCGTACAGGAGCAAGCCGATGAACGCACCGACCGCCCAGCCCACCATCACGGTCGGCGGCTTTTCAATCGACATCCTGGTGCAGGGCTATCCGGGCAAGACCGTGTGCCATGGCGGGCTCGGCTGGAGCACGGTCGCCCTGGTGCGCGGGCAGGGACGCGTGATCCTGATTGATGCCGGCAATTTCGGCATGCGGCGGCTCATCTCCGAGCGGCTCTCCGCGCATGGCCTGTCGCCCGCCGATGTGACCGACGTGATCCTGACGCATTCGCATTACGACCACTCGATCAACTGGCCGATGTTCTCCGCCTCGCGCGTGCTGATCGGCAAGCAGGAACTGGAATGGGCGGTGGCGCAGCCGCTCGGGCATCACACCATTCCGGAATTCTATGTGCGCGAGCTCGCCGTCTCGAAGCAGCTGCACAATGTCGAGATCGCCGAGGAGGTGCTGCCGGGGCTCACCGCCTATGCGGGGCCGGGGCACACGCCGGGACACCTCGTCTACGTGCTCAACGGCGGCGAGCGCGACGTGATCTTTTCCGGTGACGCTGCGAAGAACCGCGCCGAGATGCTGTCGCTCACCGCCGACATGACGATGAACGCGGGCGACAGCCGGCGCACCATGGAGCGCATCTGGGACCTGTGGCGCAAGAAGCCCGGCTCGATCCTGGTGCCCGGACACGACGTGCCGATGCGGCTGGAGAACGACGAGCCGGTCTATATCGGAAAGCGCACCGCCGGCATCAGGGCGTGGTTCGGCCGCGCGATGGACGAGACCACGCTGATCGAGCTGAAGGTTTAGCGCGCGCCGCCTCGCGACCCGCCGCCGGGCTTAAGTCAGATCGCGGCCTCGGTCTTCGCGTCGAACACGTGCAGCCGGGACGGGCGCATGGCGAGGCGGAGCCTATCGCGTACCTTCACCCGCAGGTTCGGTTCGATGCTCGCCACCATGAGGCCTTCGCCGACCTTCATGTCGAGCAGGATCTCCGAGCCGAGCTGCTCGACCACCTCGATCACGGCATCGAAGCACGGCTGGTCGGCGTCGGCCGCGGTCGCGACCGTAATGTCCTCCGGGCGCACGCCGAGCGTGATCTGGCGGCCGACATGCCCGCGCAGGCGCTGCGCTGTCTCGTCCGGCAGCTTGATGCGCAGGCCGGAGTTCTCGGCGATCAGCGATCCGTTCGCTTCGGTCACCGTGACGGCGGCGAAGTTCATCGCCGGGGAGCCGATGAAGCCGGCGACGAACTTGTTGGCGGGCTGATTGTACAGTTCGAGCGGCTCGCCGACCTGCTGCACCACGCCGTCCTTCATCACGACGACGCGGTCGCCCAGGGTCATGGCTTCGACCTGATCGTGGGTCACATAGATGGCGGTCGTGCCGAGCCGCAGGTGCAGCTTCTTGAGCTCGACGCGCATCTGGACGCGCAGCTTGGCATCGAGGTTCGACAACGGCTCGTCGAACAGGAACACGCGCGGGTGGCGCACGATGGCGCGGCCGAGCGCGACACGCTGGCGCTGCCCCCCCGAGAGCTGGCGCGGCTTGCGACTGAGCAATTCACCGATGCCGAGGATGTCGGCCGCTTCCTTGACGCGCTTGCCGATCTCGGCCTTCTCGAATTTGCGCATCTTCAGGCCGAACGCCATGTTGTCGTACACGCTCATGTGCGGGTAGAGCGCGTAGTTCTGGAACACCATGGCGATGTCGCGGTCCATCGGCGCCAGGTCGTTGACCACATTGCCGTCGATCGAGATGTCGCCGGACGAGATCGCCTCGAGCCCCGCGATCATCCGCAAGGTCGTCGTCTTGCCGCAGCCGGACGGGCCGACGAACACCACGAACTCCTTGTCGCGGATCTGCAGATTGACGTCCTTGACCGCGTGGACGCTGTCGTAGAACTTGTTGATGCCCTTGAGGACGACCTGTCCCATTCGTTCCTACCTGTGACTCTC
>DATEKY010000118.1:0-6054 GCA_035277225.1 Xanthobacteraceae bacterium | reverse complement strand
CTTGGCGTTCTGCTCGACCAGCAGGATACCGACTCCGGTATCGCGGATGCGCGCCAGCGCCTGGAACAATTCGCCGCACATCAGCGGCGAGAGGCCGAGCGAGGGCTCGTCGAGCAGCAGCAATTTCGGCGCCGACATCAGCGCCCGGCCGATCGCGACCATCTGCTGCTCGCCGCCGCTCATCGTGCGGGCAAGCTGCGGGCCGCGCTCGGCCAGCCGCGGAAACAGCGACTTGATGCGGGCGAGACTCTCCGCCTCGCCGGCGCGGGCACGGCGCGCAAAGGCACCGAGCTCGAGATTCTCCCTGACCGTCAGCTCGGCGAAGATGCCGCGCCCTTCCGGCACCAGCGCGATGCCGGCCTCCACGATCTCATGCGGCGGCAGCGCCAGCAGGTCCTGCCCGCCGAAGGTCACGCGCGATCCGGACTGCGGATGGACCAGCCCGGCGATCGCTTTGAGCAAGGTCGACTTGCCGGCGCCGTTGGCGCCGAGCATCACGACGATCTCGCCCGGCTTCACATCGAGATCGACGCCGGAGAGTGCCGAGTGTTTGCCGTAGCTTGCCGAAAGGCCGCGGACCTCAAGCATCGCCGCCTCCCAGATAGGCGCGTACGACTTCGTTGTCGGCCAGTACGCTGGCGGGCGGGCCTTCGGCGATCTTGCGCCCCACATTCATCACGACGCAGCGGTCGCAAAGCGAGCGAATCGCGTCCATCACGTGCTCGACCATCACGATGGTGATGCCGCTCTCGCGCAGCGAACGAATGAGCGCGATGCCCTGGGCGAGCTCGGTCGGATTGAGGCCGGCGAGCCACTCGTCGAGCAGCAGGAGGTCGGGGTCGAGCGCCAGCGCACGCGCCAACTCGAGCCGTTTCTGGTCGATGTAAGTCAGCTGCGTCGCCGGCAGCGCCGCCTTGTCGGCAAGGCCGACGCGGGCGAGCAACGCCATGGCGGCCGCTTCGGCCCTGGCGCCGGTCAGCGGCGCGGCGCGGAAGGCAAATCCCGGCATGACGTTGTCGATCACCGTCAGCGATCCGAGGACGCGCACGAGCTGGAAGGTGCGCGCAAGGCCGAGCCGCGCAATGCGAAACGCCGGGGTGCGCGCGAGATCGCGGCCCTTGAACTGGATCGAACCCGCGTCCGCCGACAGCGCGCCGGAAATCAGGTTCATCACCGTGGTCTTGCCCGAGCCGTTCGGGCCGATCAGCCCGATCAGCTCGCCGCGCTTGACCGAGAAGGACAGATCGTCGACCGCGACCAGCCCGCCGAACGCCTTGCGCAGACCCGCGACTTCGAGCGGCGCGCCCTCGTGTTTCACGTCGGCCGCAGCCGCGGGGACCGGCGGAACCTCGCGCGGGCGCGCCGGGAACAGCCCGATCACGCCTTGCGGCAGCACATAGACGATCAGCACGAACACGATGCCGAGCAGGATCGAGAAGTGGGTCGGGAAATTCGCGGTCAGCACCTCGAACAGCAAGGTCAGCGGCACCGCGCCGAGCAGCGCGCCGAACAGCGAGCCGGCGCCGCCGAGCAGCGCCATGATCACCACTTCGAAGGAGAGCATCGGCGAGAACGCGATCGCCGGGTCGATGTAGGTCCAGCGCGGCGCCATCACGGCACCGGTCAAGGTCATGAACAGCGCGCTGACCGCGAACATCGCGAGCTTGGCGCGCGTGGTGTCGATGCCGGAGTGGCGCGCCACCACTTCGTCATTGCCGATCACGCGCAGCGCGAGGCCGAGCCGCGAGCGGCCGATCAGCCAGCCGGTGAGGAACACCAGCGCTGCCAGCGCGAGGAGCTGCCAGTAAATCTGCTCCTGCGTGATGCTCATGAAGACGTAGCGACCGACCGAGCGGTGCACGTTGATCTCGTACCAGGTCACGATCTGGCGGATCAGCTCGGACAGGCCGAACGTGAAGATGACGAAATAGATGCCCGAGAGCCGCAAGGTCGACAGGCCGACGATGAGCGCGACCACGACCCCGATCGCACCCGAGGCGGCAAGCACCGCCGGCCACGGCCAGATCTCGCCGAGAACCGCGACCGTGTAGGCGCCGATCCCGAAGAACGCGACCGTCGCAAGCGAGATATAGTGCGTCGGACCGGAGAACAGCGCCCAGGCGGTGGCGAGCACGGTGAAGTACAGCAGGCTGATGCCGAGCGCGAGCTGATAGCCGCTCGCGAACTTCGGCACGAGCACGAGCAGCGCGATGATCGCGCCCGCGAGCGAAAAGCCGAATACGGGCTTCAACTGGCCGCTCTCCCGAACAGGCCGGTCGGCCGCCACAGCAGCACCGCGAGGAACAGCGCGTAGGTGACCGCGATGGTGAGGCCGGGATCGACGAGGCGCGCGACCGCGGTTTCGGCGAGACCGAGCATCAGCCCGGCGACCAGCGCGCCCGCGATGTTGCCGACGCCGCCCATGATGACGACGATCAGCGCCTTCATGGTGAAGACCACGCCCATCGTGGCGGTGAAGGTCGTGAACATCGCGATCAGCACGCCGCCGGCCGCCGCGAGTGCACCGCCGAGGGCAAACGCGAACGCAGAAGCCTTGCGCACGTCGATCGCGACGAGCTGGGCTGCGACCGGATCGACCGCGACGGCGCGTATCGCGGTGCCGTAACGCGTGCGCGTGAGCGCCAGATAGAGGGCCGTGCCGATGATCACGGCGAACAACAGCGCGATCAGACGATTGAGCGCGACGTTGGAGCCGAGCACGTTCACCGGGATCGAGAGGTAGTTCATGGTGTTGAACTGGCCGCCGAACGTGACCAGCATGACGCCCTGCACGACGAACAGCAGGCCGAAGGTCGCCAGAATTGAATCGACTTCGAGCATCGCGCGGTTCTTTGCGCGCTTGACCAGCGGCATCAGCACGATCTGGTAGAGCAGCCAGTTGACCGCGAAGCCGAGCGGGATCGCGACCAGCAAGCCGATGAGCGGGCTGACGGCAAATGCCGTGAGGCCCCACAGCCCGCCGAACGCGGCCGCGATCAGGCTCTCGCCATGCGACAGATTCATGATGCGGGCGACGCCGTATTGCAGCGTCAGCCCCATCGCGACCAGCGCATACATGCCGCCGAGCACGGCGCCGGCGATAACGATATCGATCAGGAGGGACATGTTTACGTTTCCCTCTCCCCGACACGAGAGAGGGTCGGAGTGGCGGTCAGTCGATCGCCACCCGTTCTACTCCACTGAGCGGCCCGCGTGCGTTAACGCGGGTCCGTACGCCGCATCTTTGGTTAAGGCAGTGTCGCGTTGGCCCCCCGATACCGCCGCGCGCCCTTATTAGTGAAGCATGATCTTGTCCGAAAACCGGTTCCCATCCCGGATCAAGTCCGGGACAGGCTTTTTCGGGATCATGCTTACTGCCACGCCGGCTTCGGCACGATCGGGGCGCGCGCGCCGTCCTGCTTCGGGGCAATGCCGTAGAAATTGTCGCCCTGCCATTGGCCGACCGCCCACACGCCCTTGTAGTGGTTATCCACCAGCTTGATCTTGCCGATGATGGTGTCGAAAGAGCCGGTGTTGATCTCCTTGATCACGGCAGCCTTGTCGAGGCCGACGCGTTCGATCGCCTGCTGCAGCACCTGCAGGCTCGCATAGGTGATCGGGCTCGCCCAGCGGTCGGGCTCGCGGCCCATGACTTCCTTGTGGTGCTGGATGTACTTCTTCAGTCCCGGCAGATCGGCATTGGAGCCGCCCACGCCCATCACGCCCTCGGCGCTCGCGCCGAATTTCTGCTTGAACAGCGGGAACGCAGTGCCGACGCCGACGTAGAACACCTTCGGCGAGAAACCTGCGATTTTCGACTGGTCGGTCAGGCCGATCGTGTCGGGCGGGTAGCTGAACGCGACGAAGATGTCGGGATTGGCTGCCTGCGCGTCCTTGACGATCGGCTGCAGGTCCTGGCTGCCGAACGGATACGATTTGTCGTAGACGACCTCGAACCCGGCCTTCTTGAAGCCTTCGCGCGCAGCGGCCGACTGCTCGATGCCGAACTGGTCGCCGACCGCCGCCATCGCGATCTTCGAGCCGATCTTGCCGTCCTTGCGCAACGTGTCGAGCGTGGTGACGAGACCGTCGATCAACTCGGAGGGCAAACCAAGCCAGAACGTGAGATTCGGCCAGCGCTTCACCATTTCGGGCGAGCGGTTCGAGTTCGCCGTCACGGCGAGGTGCGGGTAGCCGTATTTGTTGAAGATCGGCGCGGCCGCAAGATTCATCGCCGTGCTCCACGGCGGCAGGATGAAGTCGACCTTGTCCTGCGTGGCGAGACGCTCCACCGCCTTGATCATCTCTTCGGAGTTCGAACGGTCATCGTACTCGATGACCTCGATCTTCATCTTCTTGCCCTTGACGTTCAGCCCGCCGGCATCGTTCACGTCCTTCACCCACACCTGATAGTTGGGCAGGGTCGTGATGGCGGCGCCCGGGCCCATCGGCCCCGACTTGGCGATCGCCCATCCGATCTTCACCGTGTCCTGCGCCTGCGCGCCACCCGCGAACAATGCGCTCGCCAGCGCTGCGACAAATACCGTCGTGCCCAACCTCATTGTGCGCCCTCCCGATCGCGAGCCTTCGGCTCTGCTTCTTTAATGCGACGTGCTTATACATACTGCGGGGCGCACCCCACAGTGTCAAAGCGATACTAAATTGTCGCAGTGATCGTGCAGCCGAACTTTTGGCTACCGTTTCCCGGAAATATCCTGCTCGTTCGGTTGTCGCATTTTCTGCGGCGAACCGGTACCCACTTCGCCGGAAAATGCTTATGCGGCGGTCGCGTTGCCGCGATATGCGGCCCCGGGCCACAGCTTCGGCGCCGCGCGCAGGTACTGCTTCGGGCGCGCGACATCGGCGCCGAGCTCCTTCGCGGCCATCCAGGCCCAGTGCGGGTCTTCGAGCATCGCGCGGCCGAGCGCGACCATGTCGGCCTTGCCGCTCGCCACGATCTCTTCCGCCTGGCGCGGAGTGACGATCAGGCCGACGACGCTCGTCGCAATTCCGGTCTCGCGCTTGATCCGTTCGGCGATCGGCACGTTGTAGCCGGGTGTGGTCGGCGTGCGCGTATCGGCGGTGACGCCGCCCGACGATACGTCGACGAAGTCGAGCCCGCCCTCCTTCAGGGCGCCGACCCACTGCACCGCGTCGTCGGCCGTCAGCCCGCCGTCGACCCAGTCGACCGCCGAGATGCGCGCGCCGAGCGGATAATCCTTCGGCAGCACGGCGCGCATCGCGCCCACCACTTCCAGGCTGAACTTCATGCGGCCCTTGAGATCGCCGCCGTAGCTGTCGTTGCGCCGGTTCGAGATCGGCGAGGTGAAGGCGTGGATCAGATAGCCGTGCGCCATGTGCAGCTGGATCACGTCGAAGCCGATGCGCAGCGCGCGCCGCGCGCCTTCCACGTAGGCGTCGCGCACATGCGCGATGTCTTCCTCGGTCATCTGGCGCGGCGCCGGCCAGGCCGCGCCGAACGGGACCGCGGACGGGCCGATCGTTTCCCATGGATCCTGATCGGGCTTCAGCCCGAGCCCGCCTTCCCATGGCCGCGCCGACGAAGCCTTGCGCCCGGCATGCGCGATCTGGATGCCGAACTTCGCGGTGCCGATGCGCTTGCAGTGCGCGATCACCCGCGTCAGCGCCGCCTCGCAATCCTCCGAATAGATGCCGACGCAGCCATGCGTGATGCGGCCGCGCCGCTCCACATCGGTCATCTCGACGAAGACGAGTCCGGCGCCCGAATTCGCCAGCATCCCCAAGTGCGTCATGTGCCAGTCGCCGATCACGCCGTCGGCGGCCGAGTACTGGCACATCGGAGCGACGTTGATGCGATTGGGGAGCTCGAGGCCATTGATCTTGTACGGCGTGAAAAGTGCGCTGGTCATTTCGGGGTGCTCTATGGGAATGGCTCAGGAAGGAGCGCGGATCATAGTGAGTGGCGGAAGTGAAGCAAGCTCCGCTGTCATCCCGGCCGAGCGGAGCGAGAGCCGGGCCCTATGTAACACTGCGTCCGGAATCTGGGAGAGGTGGGTCCCGGGTCTTGGCCTG
>DATEKY010000117.1:0-3074 GCA_035277225.1 Xanthobacteraceae bacterium | reverse complement strand
GCGCTGACCACCATCGACCACGTGTCGAACGGCCGCGCCGGGCTGAACATCGTGTGCGGCTGGAATCCCGAAGAATTCGGCATGTTCGGGCTCGCGCTGATCGAGGAGCGCTACGAGCAGGGGCTCGAGTGGTTCGAGATCATGAACCGCATCTACACGGCAGAGGCGCCGTTCGATTACGACGGCAAGTTCTACAAGCTCAAAGCCGTGTCGGGGAAACCGCGGCCCATCCAGAAGCCGCGGCCGATCACGCTCAACGCGGCGTTCTCGCCGCCCGGGCGCGAATTCGCCGCCAAGGCCGCGGACTGCCTGTTCACCACCTTCACCGAGATCGACAAGGGCCGCGAGCATATCGACGACATGAAGAAGCGCGCTGCGGCCGAGAAGCGCGAGGTCGGGGTCTATACCACCTGCCACGTCGTGTGCCGCCCGACGCAAGGCGAGGCCGAGGCCTACTACGAGAACTACGCGGTCACGATGGCCGACAAGGACAGCCTCGACCACTATGTGAAGCAGAAGCAGACGTTCTCCGGCTCGCACGACGAGGAGGCGTACCGGCTGCACCGCAAGCGCTTCGCGGCCGGCGCCGGGACTTATCCGCTGGTCGGCACGCCGGCGTTCATCGCGGACCAGATGATCAAGATTTCGCAGGCGGGGTTTGCCGGCACGACGGTGTCGTTCGTGAATTTCAAGAACGAGCTGCCGTATTTCATCGACAATGTGTTTCCGCTGTTGCGGGAGGCGGGGTTGCGGAGCTAGTTGTCGTAGCCCGGATGAGCGCAGCGACATCCGGGACTGTCTCCGCAAGCTTTTGATCCCGGGTATCGCTTCGCTCACCCGGCCTACGCAGCTAAACATCAATCCTGCGGCACCGCCGCCAGCAAGGTGCGCGTGTACTCATGCGCCGGCGCGGCGAACACCTGCTCGGTCGGCCCGCTCTCGACCACCGCGCCGCGGTACATCACCAGCACGCGGTCGCACAGATAACGCACCACCGAGAGGTCGTGCGAGATGAACAGCATCGAGAAGCCGCGCTCGCGGCGCAACGCGGCGAGCAGATTCAAGAGTTGAGCCTGCACCGAGACGTCGAGGCCGGACACGATCTCGTCGGCGATCAGGATGCGCGGCACCGCGCAGAGCGCACGCGCGATGTTGACCCGCTGGCGTTGTCCGCCGGACAGCTGCGCCGGAAAGCGCGTCGCGGCCTCAGGCGGCAGGCCGATCTCGCGCAGCAGCAGGCCCGCGCGGGCGAGCCGCTCTTCCCAGCTGGCGTGACCCGCGGCTTCGAGCGGCTGGGTCACGATGCCGGCGACACGGCGGCGGGGGTTGAGGGCGGATTGGGGGTCCTGGAACACCATCTGGATGTGGCGGCGGCGGTGATCGTCGAAATCCGGCTCGCCTGAATTCTTTCCCGCAACAACGATGCGGCCTTCGCTCGCCGTTTCCAGTCCGACGATCAGCCGCGCCAAGGTGCTCTTGCCGCTGCCGCTCTCGCCGACAATGCCGACGAACTCGTTCTCGCGCAGCACGAAACTGACATCGCTGACGGCAGTGAAGTCGGAACGGCGGAACAGCCCGCCCGAGGGGAAGCGCTTGCTCAGGTTCGCGGCTTCGAGGATGAGCGGCGCCGTGGTGGTTTCCTCAACGGGGGGAGCGGACGCCGGCGCGATCTCGCGCGTCCGCTCGGTGCGGATGCACGCCGCGAGATGCGACGGGCTCACCTCGATCATCGGCGGCGGCGCCTGCCTGCATTGCTCGATCGTGAGCGGACAGCGCGGCGCAAATGTGCAGCCGGCGATCGCGCCATAGGCGCGCAGGCCGGGCATGCGCTCGGGCAGCGCGTACAGCCCGCGCCGTTCGCGCATCGCGGGGTTCGCAAGCTGCAGGCAACGCGTATACGGATGGCCCGGCGCGCCGAACACCGCGCGTGACGACCCGTATTCGGCGGCGCGGCCGGCGTAGAGCACGAGGATGTCGTGGCATACCTGCGCGGCAAGGCGCAGGTCGTGGGTGATGAACAGGACTGCGGTGCCGTCGCGTTCCTGCATCTCGGCAAGCAATTCCACCACACGCGCCTGGATGGTGACATCGAGCGCGGTGGTCGGCTCGTCGGCGATGACGAGCTTCGGCTTGCTGGCAAAGGCCATCGCGATCAGCACGCGCTGGCACATGCCGCCGGAAAGCTGATGCGGATAGCGCGTCAGCAACTCGGCCGGACGCGGTAGGTGCACGGCGTCGAATGCGGCGATCATCGTGGCGCGCTGCGCGCGCGGAGCGATGCCGATGCGCGCAAGATGCTCGCCGAACTGCGCCCCGATGGTGAGCACCGGGTTGAGCGCCGAGAGCGGCTCCTGCGGGATGAAGGCGATCTCGCGCCCGAGCAGCGCGCGGCGCGCCTCCGGCAGCATCGTGACGAGATTGTTGCCGGCAAACTCCAATGCGCCGCCGCTTACCGCAAAGGCTGGCGGCAGCAGCTGCGCGACCGTGCGGCCGACCATCGACTTGCCGGCGCCGGACTCACCGACCATCCCGAGTACTTTGCCCGGCGCCAGCCCGAACGAGAGATCGTGCAGCACCGGCACGGACTCGCCCGCAATCGAGGCGGACACCGTGAGATTCTGTGCGCGGAGAAGGCTCATGCGCGCTGGGTCTCGGTGAGGCGCACATCGAGCGTGCGGCGCAGCCCGTCGCCGAGCACGTTGAAGCCGAGCACCGTGATGAAGATCATCAGGATCGGAAACACCAGGTTCCACGGCGAGTCGTAGATGTACTGGCGCGCGTCGGCGATCATCTGACCCCAGGCCGGCGTGGTGGCGCCGACGCTCATGCCGACGAATGAAAGAATCGCCTCGACGATGACGGCGATGCCCATCTCGAGACTGATGAGCGTGATCAGCAGCGGCATCGTGGCCGGCAGGATCTCGCGCGTGATCGTGCGCCAGTGCGAGAAGCCGATCAGCCGCGCCGCCGCGACGTAGTCGCGCCGCGTCACCACCAGCACCTCGGCGCGCAGCACGCGGCAGAAGCGCGTCCAGTCGACCAGCACGATGGCGAGGATCACGTTGCGTAGGCCG
>DATEKY010000116.1:0-2337 GCA_035277225.1 Xanthobacteraceae bacterium | reverse complement strand
CATCCTCTGCCACGTAGTTGGCATCGAGCCGCTCGGGCAGGACGAAATCGACCTGCAGCGTGCCGCACTGCCAGTCGCGACCGATGGCGTCGCGCAGCACGTATTCGAACTTCGGCCCGTAGAACGCGCCCTCACCCGGATTGATTGCGGTCTTGATGCGGCCGCCGGACCCGTCGGCGATCTGCTTAAGCACTCTGGTCATCACGTCCTCGGCGTGGTCCCACGAGCAATCGGAGCCGACACGCTTCTCCGGTCTCGTCGAGAGCTTGACCACGAGGTCGCTGGTGAAGCCGAAATCCGCATAAACCGAAAGGATCAGATCGTTGATCTTGAGGCACTCGGCGGCCAGCTGATCCTCGGTGCAGAAGATATGCGCGTCGTCCTGGGTGAAGCCGCGCACGCGCAGCAGACCATGCAGCGCACCCGAAGGCTCGTAGCGATGCACCACGCCGAATTCGGCCAAGCGGATCGGCAGGTCGCGATAGCTTTTCAGTCCGTGCTTGAAGATTTGCACGTGGCCCGGGCAGTTCATCGGCTTGATCGCGAACCAGCGCTTGTCTTCCGCCTCGTCGCCGGCCGACTGCGCGGCGAACATGTTCTCGCGGTACCAGTCCCAGTGGCCCGAGGTTTCCCATAGCGACTTGTCGAGCATCTGCGGCGCGTTCACCTCGTCGTAGTCGCCTTCGAGGCGGCGGCGCATGTAGGCGACGATCGACTGGAACAGCGACCAGCCCTTGGCGTGCCAGAACACGACGCCGGGGCCTTCCTCCTGGAAATGAAACAGGTCGAGCTCGCGCCCCAGCTTGCGGTGGTCGCGCTTCTCGGCTTCCTCGAGCTGTTTCAGGTAGGCATCGAGCTCGGCCTGCGTGGCGAACGCGGTGCCGTAGATGCGGGTGAGCATCGGGTTGTTGGCGTCGCCGCGCCAGTAGGCGCCCGCGACCTTCATCAGCTTGAAGGCACTGCCGACCTTGCCCACCGACGTCATGTGCGGGCCGCGGCACAGGTCGAACCAGTCGCCCTGGTGATAGATCCTGATCGGCTCGTCGCCCGGGATCGCGTCGACCAGCTCGACCTTGAAGCTCTCGCCCTTGTCGCGGAACACCTGTTTGGTCTTGTCGCGGTCCCAGGTCTGTTTGGTGAACGGTTTGTCGCGCGCGATGATCTCGCGCATCTTCTTCTCGATCGCCGGGAAGTCTTCCGGGGTGAACGGCTGGTTGCGGAAGAAGTCGTAATAGAAGCCGTTCTCGATCACCGGGCCGATGGTGACCTGCGTGCCAGGCCACAGCGTCTGCACCGCTTCGGCCAGCACATGCGCGGCGTCGTGGCGGATCAGCTCGAGCGCGCGCGGGTCATCGCGCGAGACGAACTCGATCCTGGCGTCCTTGCTGATCGGGTCGGTGAGATCGGCGAGCGTGCCGTCGAGCGCCATCGCGACGGTGCGCTTGGCGAGTGAGGGCGAGATGCCCTTGGCGATGTCGAGGCCGGTGATGTTGTCGGGATAGTCGCGGCGCGCGCCGTCGGGAAAGGTCAGGGCGACCATGGTGGCTCCTTGTGGCTCACTCCCACGAACGAGCGTGGGTAAGCGGGATTCGATGCGGGGAGCTTTTAGCGCGGGCGAGAGGGGAAGGGAACGGGGCTGACTTGACCCGGCAGGGTCGGCCGATCCCGCCAATCAGTTGGCGTAATGCATCGAGGTGCAAGTTCCGATCCGCGCGCCTCACGGTTGCGCGATAGCCACGAATGCGCAAGATTCCCGGGATGCGGTGGGGCACAGTTCGCTTGATCCTGATCGGTGCGGCCGGCGTTTGTGCCGCTGCGGCGCATGCCCAGACAGCAAGCCCCGCCAAGCCGGCGCCGACCCCGCAGAAAGACCCGCCGGCGCCGCCGATCGTCTTCTTCATCGCCAAGGGCGAAACGAATGCCTGCGGCCCGGGCTGTTCCGAATGGATCGCGGCGGACGGCACCTTCGACCCGGGTGCGCCCGCCCGCCTGCGCGCGGTGCTAGCGCGGCACGGAAAGCGCAAGCTGCCGATCTTCCTCCATTCGCCGGGCGGCTCGGTGACCGCCGCGATGGACGTCGGCCGCATGATGCGGGCGCACAAGATCAAGGCCGGCGTCGGGCGCACCATCCCGCAGGGCTGCGACCCCAGGGAGCGGCGCGAGAAGGCCTGCGACGCGATCATGCGCTCGGGGCGCGAAATGACCGCCGCGCTGCGCACGCGCGCGAGCTGTGCCTCGGCCTGCGTCTACGCGCTGATCGGCGCGGCCGAGCGCGAGCTTGCGCCAGACGCCGTGCTCGGCGTGCACAGCGTCTCGATCACGCGCGTCTGGAAGCTG
>DATEKY010000115.1:0-5797 GCA_035277225.1 Xanthobacteraceae bacterium | reverse complement strand
GAGGCTGACACCGAGCGCGAGCAGGTAGAGCAGCATACCCTGCTGCCGGATCGTGATCGCAGCCCACAGCGAGATGATGCCGCAGCCGAGATAGATGCCGGCGAGGAAGCGATGCACGTTGTCGAGCCGCGGCGTGGTGTCCGGCTGCCCGAGCGACATTTGCAGCGTCCCGCCGATCAGCCCGATCGCGGCGAGGATGAAGAGACAGATTTGGACGGTGCGCTGGCTTGCTGGCATCGATCGCCCCCCGGCAGTTGTAACGTGGATTGTACGCTACATCCTGAACACCCCGAACCGCGTGTCCTCCACCGGCGCATTCAGCGCCGCCGAATAGGCCAGCGCCAGCACGCGCCGCGTCTCGGAAGGCGCGATGATGCCGTCGTCCCATAGCCGCGCGGTCGCGAAATAAGGATCGCTCTGCTGGTCGAACGCGTCCTTGATCGGCTGCTTGAACTCGGCCTCCTCGATCTCCGACCAGGTCTTGCCCGCCGCCTCGATATTGTCGCGTCGGACCGTCGCGAGCACCGAGGCCGCCTGTTCCGAGCCCATCAGCGCGACGCGCGCGTTCGGCCAGGTGAACAGGAAGCGCGGGCCGTAGGCGCGCCCGCACATGCCGTAATTGCCCGCACCGTAGGAGCCGCCCACCACCAGCGTGATCTTCGGCACGTTGGCGCAGGCGACCGCCATCACCATCTTGGCGCCGTTCTTGGCGATGCCGCCGGCCTCGTAGTCGCGCCCGACCATGAAGCCGGTGATGTTCTGCAGGAACAGCAGCGGGATGCGGCGCTGGCAGGCGAGCTCGATGAAGTGCGCGCCCTTCAGTGCGCTCTCCGAATAGAGGATGCCGTTATTGCCGAGGATGCCGACCGGGATGCCGTGGATGTGCGCAAAGCCGCAGACCAGCGTCGTGCCATAAAGGTGCTTGAACTCGTCGAACTCTGAAGCATCGACGATCCGCGCGATGATCTCGCGAATATCGTATTGCGTGCGCGTGCCGATCGGCACGACGCCGTCGAGTTCGGCCGCATCGAAGTGCGGGTCGCGCGAGTGTGCCAGCGCGATGTTCGGCTGCTTCACCGCGTTGAAGTTCGACACGATCCGCCGCACCAGCGAGAGCGCGTGGCCGTCGTCCATCGCGTAGTGATCGGCGACGCCGGAGAGGCGCGCATGCACGTCGGCACCGCCGAGGTCCTCGGCCGAGACCACCTCGCCGGTCGCGGCCTTCACCAGCGGGGGGCCGGCGAGGAAGATCGTGCCTTGTTTTCGCACGATGATGCTCTCGTCCGACATCGCCGGCACGTAGGCGCCGCCCGCCGTGCATGAGCCCATCACGCAGGCGATCTGCGGAATACGCAGCGCCGAGAGCGTCGCCTGATTGTAGAAGATGCGGCCGAAGTGCTCGCGGTCGGGAAACACGTCCGGCCATTGCGGCAAATTGGCGCCGCCGGAATCCACCAGGTAGATGCACGGCAGGCGGTTCTCGCGCGCGATCTCCTGCGCGCGCAGATGCTTCTTCACCGTCATCGGATAATAGGTGCCGCCCTTGATGGTGGCGTCGTTGCACACTATCACGCAGTCGCGCCCTTCGATGCGGCCGATGCCAGTGATGATGCCGGCGCCATGGATCGCGTCCTCGTACATCGCGTGGGCGGCGAGCGGCGACAATTCGAGGAACGGCGTCCCGGGATCGAGCAGCCGCAACACCCTTTCTCGCGGAAGAAATTTTCCGCGCGACACATGACGTTCGCGCGAGCGCTCGTTGCCGCCGAGCGCTGCTTCGGCGCGGCGCGAATCCAGTTCCTTCACCAGCGCGCGCATCGCGGCCGCGTTGGCGCGGAACTCCTTGCCTTGCGTGTCGATCGCCGAATTGAGTTTCGCCACGCGACCTTCTCCGATTCCCCGGTTGCGCACGCACTATGGCGTGATGCGCGCGCGAAGTGAATGCGCATTCATGGAACACTTAATTCGCCGTAAGGCGCCGTGGAATCGCGGAACGGTGCCCCGCGCATCGCGTTTTCCAGCATTGCGATGGCTGCGGGGCACAGCATTCAAAAGGAGAGGAACACGATGAAACGGACTCTGATGATGACCGTCGCGGCGCTCGCGTTGGCGGCGGGTTCGACCGTCGCGATGTCCCAGGGCGCCAGCGGCCGCATGGAAGGCGGTGCGTCCGGCGGCGCCAGCGGCGGTGCCAGCGCACCGATGAACAATCCGGGCAGCGCGTCCGGTGGCGCCAGCGGTGGCGCGTCCGGCGGCGCGTCTGGTCAGCTGAACGGGTCGCAGGGCCGCGGCGCGCAGGCGCCGGCCGAGAAGCAGCAGAAGTCGACCCAGAGCGAGCGCGACAAGTCCGGCACCAGCACGCGTCAGTCGCAGGGTGAGCAGGACAAGTCCGGCACCAGCACTCGCCAGTCGCAGGGCGAGCGCGACAAGAACGGCGCGACCACCAGGCAGTCGCAGGGTGAGCGCGACAAGAGCGGCACGAGCACCCGCCAGTCGCAGAGCGAGCGTGACAAGGCCGGTACGAAGAGCGGCACGACCCAGCAGAGCCAGTCGCCGTCGGCCACCGGCAGCAGGCAGGGTACGGCCGGCACGACCAGCGGGATGCGGACGAGCAACGTCTCGCTGACCACTCAGCAGAAGACCACGATCCGCTCGAAGGTGCTGACCAGCTCGGCGCCGCGCGTAACCAACGTGAACTTCGATATTCGCATCGGTACCGTTGTGCCGCGTTCTGTCCACCTCGTGACGGTCCCGGCGGCCCTGGTCGAGATCGAGCCGCAGTGGCGCGGTTACCGCTACTTCGTCTATCACGACGAGATTATCATCGTCGAACCGCGTACGCTCGAGATCGTGTACGTGCTGACGGTGTAACGAACAGCGCAGTCTTGCGTGGAGAAAGGCGGCTTCGGCCGCCTTTCTTTTTATATCTGCAGGTCCGCTATCACCGGCAGATGATCCGACACGGCGCGCGCGGAGCGGTCGGTGTAGCAGTCGGCGAAGGCGCCGCGCGGCCGGCAATAGATGCGGTCGAGCCGGAGCAGCGGAAAGAACGACGGGAACGTGCGGAAGCGCGTGCGACCGGGCAGCTCACGCGACAACGCCTTGCGCACCGAGCCGACCCAGAACCAGTCGTTGAAATCGCCCATGATGATCGTCGGCACCGAGGAGTTTCCCGCGATCGCGATCAGCTTCTCGGCCTGCTCGCGCCGCTCGTGGATGGAGAGGCCGAGATGCGTCGCGACCACGCGCAGCGGCCCGGACGGAGTCTCGATCCGCGTCGCGATCGCCCGGCGCGGCTCGCGCTCGGGATAGGACAGATCGTGGATCTCGGTCTCCGACATCGGCCAGCGGCTGATCAGCATCTGCCCGTACTCGCCGTCCGCGGTGGTGATCGATTTCGCCCCGATGCCGTGCTCGCCCAGCTCGCGCTGGAGATAGGCGAACGGATCGATGCCGCCGTCGCGGCGCGAATCCACCTCCTGCAGCGCCACGATCTGCGGGTCCCAGCGGTCGATCAGCTCGACCACGCGCGCGAGATCGAAGCGCGGGTTGCGCCCGAACGTCCCGTGGATGTTCCACGTCAGCACGCGCACGGTGCTCAAGACCGGTTTCCGAATTTCGCAAACGCGACCTGAACCCCGCCGGCGAGCGCGATCCAGATGACGACAACGCCGGCGAGCAGCGCGACGTCCATCGCGCTCGGCGCGCTGATGATGCGCATCAGCTGGTGGCCGAGCGCCGACATCACGACCCAGCCCGGCAGCATGCCGATGATGGTGCCGGCCATGAACGCGCCGATGCGGATCTCGCTCGCGCCGGCGACCAGATTGACCACGGTGAACGGCGCGATCGGAATGAGCCGGATGGCCGCAATCGCCAGCACGCCGCCGCGGACGATCCGCCGCTGCACGCGCTTGAGCCGCGGGCCGATCACCGCGCGCAGCGTGTCGCGGCCGATCGCAAGCCCGATCGCGAAGGTCACCGCGGCGCTGAGCAGCGAGCCGGCCGCCGCATAGGCGAGCCCCAGCACCGGGCCAAAGGCTGCCGCCGTCGCGGCGATCAGGATGGTCACCGGAAACGCGATCAGCCCACCCACCACGTAGACACCGAGCACCAGCAGCGGCGCCCACGGCTCGGCGGCGAGCGCCTGCAGCATCGGCCCGATCTGGTCGAGGCTCGCGATGGTCGACAGCGGCGGGAACTGCCAGGCGATCGCGAGTGCGATCAGCGCCAGCGGAATCGCGGCGAGCTTGAGCCATGCAAACGGTGGCCGGCGGCCGGGAAAGCGGTCGCCGAACAGCGCCGCCATCACCTCGCGGCTCTGGATCGGGCGCTCCGGATCGGCGATGCCCTCGATGTATTCGGCAAGCTCGCCATGATCCGGCTCGCCGTCGTCGATCGGCACCAGGCGATGGCCGCGCCCGCTCAGCGTGTCGGCGGCGCGGATCAGCGAGCCCGACGCCAGCGCCTGCGCGGCCTCTTGCGCCGTGACGCCGCAGTGATCGGCGAGCAGGCGCGCGCGCACGCGCGCAATCGCAGTGCGCTCGGCATCGCTGCGCGCCTCCAGTGCGAGATCGCATTCGCTGTCCGTGCCCATCGAGCGTCGGTTCAGGTTGGCCGAGCCGATGCGCAGCAATCGATCGTCGATGATCATCACCTTGGAATGCACCATGGTGAACGTCGTGCGCTCGCCGTCGCGTACCTCGGGGCAGACCAGGCGAATGCGGTCGGCCACGCCCGCCTGCTGCAGCGTGCGCAGGAAGCGGATGCGGCCGTTGCGCATGGTGTGGCTCTCGAGCCAGGTGTCGGGGGTGTGCGGCGCGACCATCACCACTTCGAGTTCGGGCTTCTGCTTGAGCCGCTTCACCAGCGCGGCGGCGATGCCGCCGCAGGTGAGGAACTGGTTCTCGATGTAGATCGCGTGCTCGGCGCTGGCGATCATGTCGCAGAACAGCGCCTCCACCTCCCTCACCTCCTGCTGGTCCTCGTATTCGGGCAGCGTGCGCGCGATCGCGATTTCGGCATGGGCGAAGTCGGGCGCGACATCCGGCCAGGGTGAGCCTTCCGGCTTCACCGCGGTGCGCTCGCCGGTGACGCGCTCCCAGCGCGCATGCGCGATATCGGCGAGCGCGCGCGCCGCCTTGCCGTCGACCGCCATCTGCACGTCGTGGAACGGACGATACGGCTGCCCGGCCGGATCGCAGCGCTGCGGGTTGTCGATGTCGTGCCGCGAGGTGTCCCAGCGCCGGATGGTCAGATCGAGCCCACCGGAGAACGCGAGCGCGTCATCGACCACGATGATCTTCTGGTGATGCGAGGCTCCCACCGGCAGCGCATTGTCGAGGCGGAAGCGGATGCGCTGGGGCGTGTTCCAGCCGAGCTTGAGCGAGGGAAACGGCTCGCGCTCCAGCGCATACAGCACGGCAAAATCCCAGGTGAGCAGATACACGTTCAACGCAGGACGCTCGCGCACGAGGCGCACGAGAAATTCGCGCAACGTCACCGGCCAGCCGTCATGCGCGGCGCAATCCTCGCCGACCAGTCTGGTGCGGCTGTCGAGGTCCCAGCCAACGATGAACACCGAGCGCCTGGCCTGCTTCAGCGCCGACCGCACGGCGGCGAAGAATGCGCCGGCGTCGATCAGCACAGCGGCGCGGTCGGCGTGCTCGATGCGCCAGCAATTCTGGCCTGGTCGGAACGTGCCCATGGGGGGCTAGGTCCGAACGCCCGCTCCGGTTCCAACGGCGCGGCGGCTCGGACTGAGCGCAAGATTGGGGCTGGCGACGGCTGCGTTCGT
>DATEKY010000114.1:0-5957 GCA_035277225.1 Xanthobacteraceae bacterium | reverse complement strand
CTGGCCTTGCGCGCCCGGCGGCGGTCCGCCCGGCTGCTGCTGCTTGGCCGGTGGAGGCCCCGGCGGCCGCGCGCCCGGCTCCTTCTTCTGCAAGCGCGGATCGGCGTCCGGTGCGGGCGCCGGAGCCTGCGCGATGACGGTGCCCTGCGCAAAGGCCTGCGGCATGACCGGCGTTAGCAGAATTGCGGCCGCCGTGCCGAGCAGGATGGTTCGTGTCGCCCTCATGACGTTTCACTCCTTCAATCATATTCGCGAGCGAACGCGCCCGGCGAGCTTCATCGCCGGACGCTGAAATCGCACGGTGTCATCGCGGTGGCCGTGATGCGGCGCTCGCAAGGCAAAATCACATCTTCGGCAGATCGGTCGATCTTCCGGGGATGTAATCCGGCTCGCTTCCCGGCTGATCGCGAATGCCCGGGTGCTCGACCGGATAGGGCGTGCGCGGACCCTTCGGCTTCTCCTCGGTGTTATCGGTGTCAGGATGCTTCCTGCTCACATCGCCACCTTGCGGTTCTCGCCATAGTTCGGGCGCGTGCTGGTCGCGGCGGCGGCCACCATCTTGATGGTGCCGATGATCTTGCCCGGGCCGTCCCAGAACTCGGCGTCGTCCGGCTTCACCGTGAGCAGGCGGATATTCGGATCGTCCGGCGAATCCCACCACGCCTTCGCCGACGGGCCCCAGAGCTCCTTGATCTTCGTCTGGTCGCGCGAGACCGCCGCATGGCCGGTGACCGAGACGAACTTCTGACCGTCCGCGAAAGCCAGCCCGACGTTCGGGTTCTCGGCGATCTGCTCGTCCTTGTGATGATGCGCGTCGCCGAGGAAGTAGATCGCGTCCTCGTCGCGCCGCACGAACGCCGCCATCGGGCGGGAGCGGATCTGCGCGCCGTCATGCGTGGTGAGCATGCAGATCGAGATCTTTTCCATCAGGTCCCATACGCGGTCGCTGTCGCTCGCCATGTGCCTCTCCTCGACTGGGGTTCGGACCTCAACGGCCGGCGTCGCACGATGTTCCGGCACGGCCATGTTCCGGCGGCGTGCGCGTACCTATCTGAAGCTGACGGGGTTCCTTCGGAGGACGCAATGAGCTGGTCCATCAATATCGGCAGAATCGCCGGTACGGCGGTGCGTATCCACCTGACGTTCCTGCTGTTCCTCGGCTGGATCTTCCTGGCGAGCTGGTATTCGGGCGGCCCGCAGGCGGCATGGTCCGGCCTTCTGTTCATGGTGCTGCTGTTCGCCTGCGTGCTGGCGCACGAGTTCGGCCACATCTTCACGGCGCGCGCCTTCGGCGTCGCGACGCCGGACGTGACACTGCTGCCGATCGGCGGGGTCGCACGGCTCGAGCGCATTCCGGAAAAGCCGAGCGAGGAATTGCTCGTCGCCCTCGCCGGACCTGCGGTCAACGTCGTGATCGCGTTCGTGCTGATGCTGTTTGCCGGCGCGAAGCTCGAGGCGCAGCATCTCGTCGCGGTCGAGAGCAGCCGCGTCGCGCTGATCGACCGCCTCGCCGCCGTGAACCTGTTCCTTGCGGTCTTCAACATGATCCCGGCGTTCCCGATGGACGGCGGGCGCGTGCTGCGCGCGCTGCTGTCGATCCGGCTCGGTCATGTGCGCGCGACCGAGATCGCGGCGTCGATCGGACAGGTCGTGGCGTTCGGGCTCGGCTTCCTCGGCCTGTTCGGCAATCCGCTGCTGATCTTCATCGCGATCTTCGTCTATCTGGCGGCCTCCTCCGAGGCGCAGCTCGTCGCGATGCGCGCAATGTCGCGCGACGTGCCGGTGAACGCCGCGATGATGACGCAGCTCGCGCGGCTTGCGCCCGAGGCGCATATCGACGAGGCAGTCGACACGCTGCTGCGCACCAGCCAGAGCGAGTTTCCGGTGGTCGATGCCAACGCGCGGCTGGTCGGACTGCTCGGCCGCGCCGACATGATCCGCGCGCTCAAGCAGCTCGGACCCGACGCCAAGGTCGCGGACGCGATGACGGCTGACATCCCGACGGTCGGTCACCGCGCCTGCCTGGAAGAAGCCGTGCGGCTGCTGCAGGAGAAGCGCGTGCCCGGCATCGGCGTCGTCGACGCGACGGGCAGGCTCGTCGGGCTGATCACCTCGGAGACGATCGGCGAGATGCTGATGGTGCGCGACGCGCTGCCGCAAGGCGTGCGCGTCGGCCCGTGGAGCAGGCCGGCCTAGTTATCCACCGTCACCAAGCTGTCGCCGAACCGTCTGCGCGCTGTCAGCCTGGGTCGGCATGGTCAGGGCCAATCCAAACGGAGCCGCCGATGACCATCCGCATTGCCCCGATGAGCCGGCGCCGCTTCCTCGGCACGAGCACGGCGACAGCCGCGCTGACGCTCGGCGGCGGCATCGCGCGGCCGTATCTCAGCCGCGCGGCCGACCGGCCGCAGATCACGCACGGGATCCAGTCCGGCGACGCCTCGCTCAATTCCGGCGTCGTGTGGGCGCGCACCGATCGCCCATCACGCATGCTGGTCGAGGTCGCGACCACCGACAGCTTCAAGGACATCCGCCGCGCGGTGTTCGTCGACGCGCTGCCCGAGAGCGACTTCACCGCCAAGGCGCTGATCGACGGGCTGCCGGCGGGGCAGGACGTGTTCTATCGCATCCGCTTCCACGATCTGGGCAGTCCGACGATCGCCAGCGAGCAGGTCGTCGGCCGCTTCCGCACCGCACCGGCGGAGCGGCGCTCGATCTCGTTCACCTGGTCCGGCGACACCGCCGGCCAGGGCTGGGGGATCGATGAATCGCGCGGCGGCATGAAGATCTACGAGACGATGCGCAGGCTGCGTCCGGATTTCTTCATCCACTCGGGCGACACGATCTATGCCGACGGCCCGATCGACGCCGAGAAGAAGCTGCCCGACGGCGGCGTCTGGAAGAACGTGGTGCTCGAGGAGAAGCTGAAGGTCTCCGAAACGCTCCCCGAATTCCGCTCGAACTACAAATACAATCTGCTCGACCGGAACCTGCGCGCCTTCAACGCCGAAGTCCCGATGATGGCGCAGTGGGACGATCACGAGGTGACCAACAACTGGTCGTCGTCGAAGTCGCTGCTGGAGGACAAGCGCTACACCGAGAAATCGGTGCCGCTGCTCGCCGCGCGCGCGGCGCGTGCGTTCCACGAATTCATGCCGATCGCCGCGACGCCGCAGGAGGCCGCGCGGGTCTATCGCAAGGTCGGCTACGGTCCGCTGCTCGACATCTTCTTCCTCGACATGCGCAGCTATCGCGGGCCGAACACCGACAACACGCAGAAGGAGCCGGGGCCGGAGACCGCGTTCCTCGGGCGCGAGCAGCTCAACTGGCTCAAGCGCGAGCTGATGGCGTCGCGCGCGACCTGGAAGGTGATCGCAGCCGACATGCCGCTCGCCCTGATCGTGTACGACGACGGCGCCAAGAAGAAGGGCTCGGAAGCGATCGCGCAGGGCGACGGACCGCCGCTCGGGCGCGAGCTGGAGTTCGCCGAGCTCCTCTCGTTCATCAAGCGCGCCGGCATCGCCAACACCGTGTGGCTCACCGCCGACGTGCACTACACCGCCGCACACTTCTACGATCCGAACAAGGCCCAGTTCCAGGACTTCGAGCCGTTCTGGGAGTTCGTCTCCGGGCCGCTGCATGCCGGAACGTTCGGACCCAACGAGCTGGACAACACGTTCGGGCCGCAGCTTCGCTACATCAAGGCGCCGAGCGCCGCGCAGGGGCAGAACCTGGCGCCGAGCTTCGACATGCAATTCTTCGGGCACGTGGCGATCGACGGCGCGACGGAAGTCATGACCGTGACGCTGAAGGACTGGAACGACCAGGCGCTGTGGTCGGTCAGGCTCGAACCGAAAGTGTGATGTTGCGTGGGTGCGTTGCTGTTGCTGCCCTCCAGGCCACAACAGTCAGCCCAGCGTACAAGCCCCACGACTCAAATCGCGGACCCGCACGGGTTCGCGATTTTTTTCGTGACGGAGCCGTGACGCAAACGTCATGCGGTTGTCGCGCCACTGTCGGCCGCGCGTAAAACGAATCGCGCATTCGCCGCTGTCGAAGCGGCGGAGGTCTTGATGCCCGGAATGCGTGGCGCGCTGTCGCGCCGGCGGTTGCTCGCGGCCGCGTGGGGCGCGGGCGCGCTTACCGTGCTCGGCGGCGTCGCGCGTCCTTACTTGAGCCGCGCCGCGGACCGGCCGCAGATCACGCACGGCATCCAGTCGGGCGACATCTCAGCTGACGGCGGAATCGTGTGGGCGCGCGCCGACCGGCCGTCGCTGATGGTGGTCGAGGCCGCGACCACCGAGAGCTTCAAGGACATCATCCGCGTCGTCTCGGCCGAGGCGCGTCGCGAGACCGACTTCACCGCAAAGGTCCTGCTCGACCGGCTGCCGGCCGGGCAGGACATCTTCTACCGGGTGCGCTTCCACGACATCGCCTCGCCGCTGATCGCGGGCGAGCCGCAGGTCGGCCGCTTCCGCATGGCTTCGCACGAGGCGCGTGACGTCTCGTTCGTGTGGTCGGGCGACACCGCGGGCGGCTGGGGGATCGATGAATCGCGCGGCGGGATGCGCACCTACGCGACCATGCTGCGCAATCGCCCGGATTTCTTCGTGCACTGCGGAGACAACATCTATGCCGAATGTCCGCTCGGGGTCGAGCAGACGCTTCCGAACGGCGAGATCTGGCGCAATGTCGTGACCGAAGAGAAGTCGCGCGTCGCCGAGACGCTCGCCGACTACCGCGGCAACTACAAATACAATCTGCTCGACCACAATCTGCGCGCCTTCAACGCCGAAGTGCCGACGTTCGCGCAATGGGACGACCACGAGGTCACCAACGACTGGTGGCCTGGCATGCCGTTGCGGGTCGGCGATGCCGACATCACGGCACTGGCGGCGCGCGGCTGCCAGGCGTTCCACGAGTTCACCCCGACGCGCCAGTTTGCGGCGGAACGCGGGCGCATCTATCGCAAGATCGGCTACGGTCCGCTGCTCGACGTGTTCATGCTCGACATGCGCAGCTATCGCGGGCCGAACAGCGACGGCCGGCAGGAGACCTACGGCCCAGCCGCGCATTTCCTCGGGCCGGCGCAAGTGGCGTGGCTCAAGCGCGAGCTGAGCCAGTCGCGCGCGACCTGGAAGGTGATCGCCGCTGACCTGCCGATCGGCGTGACGAGCTACGACGCCGCGGCGCAAGGCGACGGTCCGCCGCTCGGGCGCGAGCTCGAGATCGCCGATCTGCTGTCGTTCATCAAGCACGCCGGCGTGCGCAACACGGTGTGGATCACCGCCGACATGCACTACACGGCGGCGCACTACTACGATCCGAACCGCGCGGTGTTCCAGGATTTCGAACCGTTCTGGGAATTCCAGTCGGGGCCGATCCATGCCGGCACCGGCGGGCCGGGCGTGCTCGACAACACGTTCGGCCCGCGCGCGGTCTATCAGAATGCCTGCAGCAAGGAGCAGGGCGACGATCTCGCGCCGTGCTTCGGCCTGCAGTTCTTCGGCCATGTGGCGATCGACGGCGCGAGCGAAGTCATGACGGTGACGCTGAAGGATGTGGCGGACCGCGCGCTGTGGGCGATCGAGCTGCTGCCGAGCGGTGCAGTTTCGTAGCCCGGATGGAGCGAAGCGCAATCCGGGGCCGGCGTTCGCTCATCCCGGATTTCGCTGTGCTTCATCCGGGCTACAAGTTGACCGCTACGCTGCGACGCGTTCGCCCGGCGGCTTGTCGACCGCCATCGGCAGGGTGCGGTTCTTGGCCGAATAATACGAGGCGTTCTGGTCGCCGCGCAGCGCCTCGCGGGTGAAGTGGATCAGGTGGTAGCTCATGAACGCGGCGCCGAGCATCCCGTCGATCTGCCCGTGCCGGAGCGCATGCTTCGCAGTCTTCCAGAACGAGCGGCGGAAGTCCGACAGGATGAGAATGTAGAGAACGGTGCGCCACATCAGCAC
>DATEKY010000113.1:0-2417 GCA_035277225.1 Xanthobacteraceae bacterium | reverse complement strand
CGCGCTCGTGGTGGCGAGGAAGCGCACCACCTCGGCGATCTCGTCGGGCCGGCAGTAGCGGCCGCTCGGAAGGTACTGCAGCTTGTGCGCCAGATAGTCCGGATTCTGGCGCGTGCGCTCGACATTGTATTCCGTCATGGTCGGACCCGGGCTGACCGCGTTGACCATGATGTTGGCGGGCGCGAGCTCGAAGGCCATCGACATCGTCAGGTGGATCAACGCCGCCTTGGTCAGCCCGTAGAGCGCAAGGTTTTGCTCCGCGATGCTGCCCATCTGGCTGGCGATATTGATGATGCGGCCGCCGCCGTTCGCCTTCATGATCGGCACCACCTCCTGGCTGACCAGGAACGGCGCGCGGAGATTGACGGCGACCACCTGATCGAACTCCTGCGCCGAGAACTCGCCGAACGGCCGCCGTACCCGGATCGCGGCGTTGTTCACCAGGATGTCGATCCGGCCGAACGCCGCCATCGCGGCGCGCACGACGCCGGTCGACGCACCGTCCTCCAGGAAGTCGAACGTGCCGTAACTCACCTGCGCGGCGGCCGATTGTTCGCGGCACTGCCGCGCGACATTCTCGAACATCTCGTCGCTGTCGTTCGCGGCGAGAAAAATGCGCGCGCCTTCCGCGCTGAGCTGCCTGGCGATCTCCGCGCCGATGCCGCGCGAACCGCCCGTGATCAGCGCCACCTTGTCGTTTAGCGGCATTGCTTCCTCCCGAAATGCGATTGGCGCGGCTCAGCGCGACGACTTGTACCAGTCGAGGATCTTGTCGCCCGACCAGAACACGACGCCGGGGCGCGTCATGTGGTCGAAGGCCTCGTCGATGTAGCGCATGGCATGCGGCGTCGCGCAGACATACGGATGCAGCACGATCGTCATGATGCGGACCGACGCCGCCGATTCCTGATAGAGGCAATCGAACGCGTCACAGATCGACTGCTTGAACGTCTGGATCGGCTGACGCCCGATCACCATTTGCGGCACGTCGTTGAGCGCGACCGTGTAGGGCAGGCCGACCAGCGGTCCGTGCCTGGTCGCGATCTCGAACGGCTCGTCGTCGAGCACCCAGTCGCAGGCATATTCGAGGCCCGCGGCCGTCAGGTTGTCGACCGTATCCCGTGATGTCGCGACCCCGGGGCTCGCCCATCCGCGCGGCCGCTTGCCGGTGAACGCCGCGATCTCCTCCACGCACTGCCGGATCATCGCCGCCTCGTCGGGGACATCGCCGAGCGGACGCTGCGTCACCGCATGCGCGATGAATTCCCAGCCGGCGTCGCGACAGGCTTCCGCGACTTCGCGATAGACCGTGCAGACCGCCGAGTTGACCGATGCGCTCGGCTTGATCCCGCGGCGGTCGAACATCGCCTTGAGGCGCCAGAACGCGACGCGCATCTCGTATTCGTGCCAACTCCAGTTGAAATAGTCGGGCACCGGCCGGCTGGCCGGCGGCGGCACGATCTGCCGCGGCATCGCGCGCGAGATGTCCCACGTCTCCAGCACGACGATCGGCCACACGATCATCCGCGTGTCGGCGGAAGGGGCGAGGCGGGGCCGGCTTGCGACCGACGAGTATTGGACGCGTTCGTTGAATTCCACCCAACTCCTCCCCGAACCTAGACCATTGCAGCTTCGCTGCGGCACATCGGCGGATGACGCTCGTGCCACGACGTTGCCGCCTGATAGCTCTGTGCGGCGCGCAGCACGCGGCCGTCGCCGAGATGCGGCCCGATCATCTGCATCGCGAGCGGCAGGCCGCTGCGCGTGAACCCGATGCAAAGCGACAGCGCCGGAACCGAGGTCAGGCTGAACGGCACCGTGACCTCCGGCCCGTCGAAGCTCCAGCTCGCCGCGACCTCGCTGATCAGCGGCGCCGGACCGTAAGGTCCCGCCGTGACGAGCAGGTCGAACCGGGAGAACAGCTCATGCATGGCGCGCGTGAGGTGGCGCCGCTCGCGCTGCGCCCGCAGATAGTCGTCCGCGCTGATGTCGCGGCCGATCAGCATCCGCGCGCGCAGCTTCTCGCCGAAAGCGCTCGGGCTTCGCGCCAGAATGCCCTCGTATTCCTCGCGAATCTCCGGATGCTGGATCGTTGCTTTGCACGTCGCGTACTGGTGCAGCGGTGCAATGGAAACCTCTTCGATCCGCGCACCGAGCCGTTCGAGAGTCGCGAGCGCGCCGCGCATCCCGGCACGGACTTCGTCGTTTGCCGGCAAATCGCGTTCGTAGAGGTGGGCGATGTGCCCGACCCTCCAGCCTTCGATCCCATCGTCCAATCCGGCCGTGAAGTCGATCTCCTGCGGCCTTGCGATGCTCGCCGCATCGTCCGGATCGTGCGCCGCGACGGAATTCATCACCAGCGCGCAGTCGCGAACCGAGCGCGCAAGCGGGCCGCAATGATCGAACGAATAGGAGTT
>DATEKY010000112.1:0-5501 GCA_035277225.1 Xanthobacteraceae bacterium | reverse complement strand
GGTCGAGATGTCGCCGTTCATGAACGCGTTGCGCGTGAGATCCGCGACGCGCACCATCTTGTTGACGGTGTCGCGCCCTTCCGCAGTGCGATAGTGCTTGGCCTTGGCCAGCACGATGTCGACCTCGTTGTCGTGCGGCAGATAGTTCAGCGTGGTCACGATCGACCAGCGGTCCATCTGCGCCTGGTTGATCTGCTGCGTGCCGTGATAGAGCCCGGTGGTGTCGCCGAGCCCGATCGTGTTGGCGGTGGCGAACAGGCGGAATGCCGGGTGCGGGCGGATCACGCGGCTCTGGTCGAGCAGCGTGAGGCGGCCCGAGGATTCCAGCACGCGCTGGATCACGAACATCACGTCCGGGCGGCCGGCGTCGTATTCGTCGAAGCAGAGCGCGACGTTGTGCTGGTAGGCCCAGGGCAGGATGCCGTCGCGGAATTCCGTGACCTGCAGGCCGTCCTTGACGACGATCGCCTCCTTGCCGATCAGGTCGATACGGCTGATGTGGCTGTCGAGGTTGACGCGCACGCACGGCCAGTTGAGCCGCGCCGCCACCTGTTCGATGTGCGTCGACTTGCCGGTGCCGTGATAGCCCGAGACGATGACGCGACGGTTGCGCGAAAACCCGGCGAGGATCGCGAGCGTGGTGCCGCGGTCGAAGCGGTAATCCTGATCGACGTCTGGCACGTGATCGTCCGGCTCCGAGTAGGCCGGCACTTCCATGTCGCTGTCGATTCCAAACACCTGCCGGACCGACACCTTCATGTCGGGCAGACCGGTGACTTCTTGCACTGCGGCAGCCATTGCTCCTCCGTGGCCTCGGGCGGAACCCGAGGCGCGAAATTCACTCGTGCGGATCGGATAATCGCCGCGAACCTAGCAGAAACCGGCGGCCAAGCGAAAGCACTCCGGCGAAGGGCAAATATCACAATTTTTCATAGCTTTAGGTCTGCGAGGCGCTCACCGCACCGGCGGACCCTTGAGCTCGACGCCGTTGCCTTCCGGATCGAGCAGGTAGACCGAGGGCCCCTGCCCATCCGCCCCGAAGCGGGATTTCTCCTCGCCGCTGTCGTAACCGAACGCCGCGAAGTGCCTGCCGATCGCCGCCGCATCGAACGGCTCGATGCGCAGGCACAGGTGATCCATGTTGGCGCCGCGCCCGGCCTGCTCGCCGGCGGCGGGGCCGGCCTTCGCCGCCGGAACGATGTCGATCAAGGTGCGCCCGGCGCGCAATTGGGTCAGCGAAATCGCCTCCTGGCGCTTCTCCACCGTGCAGCCGAGCACGTCGACGTAGAAGCGCTCCAGCGCCGCCGGGTCGGCCGCACGCAGCACCACATGATCGATCCCGAGAATCGTGAAAGGTGCGGACATCGGATCACCCTCGGTTCGTAGCCCGCACGGAGCGCAGCGGAATGCGGGGCCACGGATGATCCCGGATTACGCTTCGCTCCATCCGGGCTACGCTCAGAGGCACACAGCCTCTCAGCAGAACTTCGCCGACTTCAGATAATTGTACGCCTGGATGACCTCGACGAGGCGATCCTCGGTCGAGCGATCGCCGCCATTCGCGTCGGGATGATGGCGCTTCACCAGTTCCTTGAAGCGCGCCTTGATCTCGACCGCGCTCGCGTCGATCTCGAGCCCGAGCGTATCGAACGCCTTGCGCTCGGCATTGTGCACCGGGCGCGCTTCCTGCTTCGGACGCTCACGCGTGCGCGCGCCGGCGCCGCCGAATTCGCGCATCACCTCGAACGGGTCGATCGCGGCGTCCGCCGAGTGCGTCCGGTCGGCGCCGCCGTTGAAGCCCATCTTCCAGGTCGGGCGATGGCCGGTGACGGCGTCCTTCTGATAGGCGAGCACCGCGTCGTCGCTCATTCCGGCGAAATAATTGTAGGACTGATTGTATTCCCGCACATGCTCGAGACAGAAGCGCCAGTACTCGCGCTCGCGCATGCGCCCCTTCGGGGCGCGATGCGTCCCCTCGCAGGCGCAGCCGGGCCACTGGCACAGCGGAGCCTGCGGCCGCGGCCGCGGATCCTCCGGCGGCTTAACCCGGATGCGGTTGAAGAAAGGCGAGTCGAGCTTCATGACCCTACATTATGCAGACGCGCGGCACGCGCCCGCAAGCTTGACAAAACGAAATGACGCGCGTTCGACCATGCCGGGAAGTAGCGTAAGGAACCGTTAAATGCGCGTCAGTGAGATCATCACGGAGAAGCTGACCGCGGCGTTCAAGCCGCAAAGCCTGCGGGTGGTCGACGAGTCCCACCTGCATGAAGGTCATGCGGGCCACCGGCCCGGAGGGGAAACCCACTTCAGGGTCTATATTGTGTCGGAGGCCTTCAAAGAAAAGAGCCGCATCGAGCGGCATCGCATGGTCAATGCGGCGCTGGCGAGCGAGCTCGCCGCCCGCGTGCACGCGCTGGCGATCCATCCGAGCGCGCCCGGCGAGGCGCAGCCTAGCTGAACCTCATGGTGAGGAGGCCGCCATAGCGCGTCGCAGACGCGCGTAAACGCGCTTTAGGCGGCCGTCTCGAACCATGGCCCAGGGCAATGGCGGTGCGCTTGGCCATCCTTCGAGACGCGCGCTTCGCGCGCCCTCAGGATGAGGACCTGCCGCTAACCCCAGCTGAGCGGCGCGTCGACGAACACGCGATAGGTCTGCGACTTCGGCTTGTCCTTGTCTTCGGCGTTGACGTACTGGATCGAGCTTTTGCCGATCAGCGTGCGCGGCAGGATCATCACGCGGATGAAGCGCGTCGGCACCTCGCCGGCCTGCGCGAACACCGGATCGGGGCCGGCCTCGTACCATGCGTCGCCGACGCCATGGGTGTGCGACTGCCCGTTGGTATCGACACGCAACTGCCCGTCGATCACGCAGCGGATGCCCGGGCCCTGATGACGGTGCAGATAGGCGCAGCCCCCCGGCGGGAACGCGACGCTGTCGCCACGCCACAGCAGGTCGCCCCGCGGCAGCGTCTCCAGCGGCTTCGCCAGCTTGTCGCGCGAGAAGACGCTCGAGCTCGGCATTTTGGCCGCCGGCTGGCGCGGGTCGGACAATTCGAAGCGCCACAGCGTTGCGCCGATCCCCTCGGCATGCGCCGTGATCGCCTCCTCGCTGTAGAGCGTCTCGCCCATGCGCACCGTGCGCGTGCCTGTCGTGATCGAGCCGCGCACGACGTACAGCATGCGCGGCAGCGCCGGCAGGCTGAGCACACCACGATCGGTCATGAAATCTTCGATGAGCCGCAGCTCAGGATGCATAGGCAGGTCCCCGCCGGCGCATGGCATGCGCCGGAAACGCCACTCCCGCCCCCGGAGCGTGCCGGCTAAAATGGCACTAACGAAGAGAATATCAAAGGGCGGAACCGTGACCTTCGATCCGAAGAGCTTCAACATGACGGAGCGGCGCGGTTTCGACGACCTCAAGGTCGGCGAGGTCTATCGCAGCCCGAGCCGCACCGTCACCGAGGCGCATTTCGCCGCGTTCCAGGTGATTTCCGGCGACAATCACCCGATCCATTACGACATCGAGTTCTGCCGCGCGCACGGCCATCGCGGATTGCTGGCGCACGGCTTCCAGGTGCTCGCCGCAAGCGCGGTCGGCGCCGGGCTGTTCCCGCACATGATCGGCGAGAAGCTGATCGGCTTCATCGAGCAGTCGTCCAAATTCCTCAAAGGCGTGTATCCGGGCGACACGCTCTACCCCACGTTCACCATCACCGAGTTGATCCCGCAGCGCACGACCGGCATTGTGGTGATGGCCTCGACCATCCATAACCAGAACGGCGACCTCGTGCTCACCGGCGAGCACAAATACCTGCTGCGAAAGTAGCGCATGATCCCGAAAAGTGGACGCCGGTTTTCGGATAAGATCATGCGCCACGAATAGCGTCCCACCTTCGGCCAATACCCAAAAACAAGCGGAGGAAGTCTTGCCCGTCATTTCCGGAAAGCGCGCGTTTCTTGAGATCCTGAAGCAGGAAGGCGTCGAGGTGCTGTTCGGCAACCCCGGCACCACCGAGCTGCCGCTGATGGACGCGCTCGCGGTCGACAACGACATCCGCTACGTGCTCGGCCTGCAGGAATCGGTCGTGATGGCGATGGCGGACGGCTACGCGCAGGCCTCCGGCAAGCTCGCGGTGGTGAACCTGCACGTGACGCCCGGGCTCGGCAACGCGATGGGCATGCTGTACGACGCGCAGAAGGCCGCATCACCCATCCTCGTGACCGCCGGCCAGCACGACCAGGACTTCAACCGCACCGAGCCGATCCTGTATGCCGAGCTGCCGCCGATCGCGCGCCCGCTGGTGAAGTGGTCGACCGAGGTGAACCGTATCGAGGACCTGCCGCTGCTGGTACATCGCGCCTGCAAGACCGCGCTCGCGCCGCCGACCGGCCCGGTGTTCCTCTCGCTGCCGGGCGATATCCTGAAGCACGAAGCCGACCTCGACCTGATGGGCCCGACCCGCGTCGCGCCGCATACGCGCGGCGACCGTGCCGCGATCGAGGCGGCCGCGAAGGTGCTCGCCGCGGCGAAGCGTCCCGTCATCATGGCGGGCGATGCGGTATCGCAGAGCCGCGCGCTGGCCGAACTGGTCGCGCTCGCTGAACTGATCGGCGCGCCGGTCTATGCCGAGCTCATTGCCAACACCGCCTCGTTCCCCTCCTCGCATCCGTTGTTCCGCGGCGCGATGGCGCGCTCGCAAACTGCGATGCGGAAAATCTTCGACCAGCACGACGTGCTGTTCTCGGCCGGCGCGGATCTGTTCGCGCTGTCGCTGCCGTCCGACACCGCGCCGATCTCGTCCGACCTGCGCATGGTCCATCTCGACAGCGATCCGTGGGAGCTGGGCAAGAATTATCCGGCCGAAGTGGCGATCCTCGGCGATCCGAAAGGCACGCTGCCCGAACTGACCGAAGCGACGCGTTCCGCGATGTCGGCCGGCGCGCAGAGCGCCGCCAAGGATCGGCTCAAGAGCGCGAGCGAAGCGACGAAGGCCGAGCTGGAGAAGCTGAAGGCGCGCGCAAAGTCGATGGCCGGCGAAACGCCGGTGCAGCCGCTCGCGCTGATCCATGCGATCGGCGAAATCCTGCCGAAGGACACCGTGGTGGTCGACGAGACCGTGTCGTCCGGCGGCGGCCTGCGCCAGCTGGTGAAGAGCGACGACGCACAAAGCTTCTTCGGCCTGCGTGGCGGCGGCATCGGCTGGGGTCTGCCGGCGTCTCTGGGCATCAAGACCGCGCTGCCCGACCGCCCGGTGATCTGCCTCTCGGGCGACGGCAGCGCGATGTACACCATCCAGTCGCTGTGGACCGCGGCGCGCTACAAGATCGGGGTGGTGTTCGTGATCTTCAACAACACGTCGTACCGCATCCTGAAGCAGCGCCTGTTCGCGCAGCGCGGCTATGCGGCGCAGCTTGATACTTACGTGGGCATGGAGCTGAACAATCCGGCGATCGACTATGTCGGGCTCGCGCGCTCGCTTGGTCTGGAGGCCGAGAAA
>DATEKY010000111.1:0-5509 GCA_035277225.1 Xanthobacteraceae bacterium | reverse complement strand
GTCATGCCGTTGATGGTGTCGGCCAGAGTGGCGATCTCGCCCTTCACCTCCACGCGCAGCTGCTGCCTCAGGTCGCCGTTCGCGACCGCGGTCACCACTTTCGCGATGCCGCGCACCTGCGTGGTGAGGTTGCGCGCCATGAAGTTCACGTTGTCGGTGAGCGCCTTCCACACGCCGGCCACTCCGGGCACCTCGGCCTGGCCGCCGAGCTTGCCCTCGGTGCCGACCTCGCGCGCCACGCGCGTCACTTCGGCCGCGAAGCTGTTGAGCTGATCCACCATCGTGTTGACGGTGTTCTTGAGCTCGAGGATCTCACCCTTCACGTCCACTGTGATCTTGCGCGACAGGTCTCCGCGCGCCACAGCGGTCGTCACTTCGGCAATGTTGCGGACCTGCGCCGTCAGGTTGGAGGCCATCGAGTTGACGCTTTCCGTCAGGTCGCGCCACACGCCGGTGACCTCGCGGACCTGCGCCTGGCCGCCGAGCTTGCCGTCGGTGCCGACCTCGCGCGCGACGCGGGTAACTTCGCCTGCGAAGCGGTTGAGCTGATCGACCATCGTATTGAGGGTCTCCTTCAATTGAAGGATCTCGCCCCGCACATCGACCGTGATCTTGCGCGAGAGGTCGCCGCGTGCGACCGCGGTGGTGACGTTGGCGATATTGCGCACCTGCGCAGTCAAATTGCCGCACATCGCGTTCACGGAGTCGGTCAGGTCCTTCCAGGTGCCGGCGACGCCGGGCACGATCGCCTGGCCGCCGAGCTTGCCGTCGGTGCCGACCTCGCGCGCGACGCGCGTCACTTCCGAGGCGAACGAACGCAGCTGATCCACCATCGTGTTGATGGCTTCCTTGAGCTGAAGAATCTCGCCGCGCACGTCGACCGTGATCTTCTTCGAAAGGTCGCCGTTCGCCACCGCGATGGTCACGTCGGCGATGTTGCGCACCTGTGCGGTCAGGTTCGACGCCATCGAGTTGACGCTCTCGGTGAGGTCCTTCCACACGCCGGTGACTTCCGGCACCTGTGCCTGGCCGCCGAGCTTGCCTTCGGTGCCGACCTCGCGCGCGACGCGGGTCACCTCGGAGGTGAACACCCCGAGCTGGCGGATCATGGTGTTGACGATGTTGGCCGACTGCAGGAACTCGCCCTTGAGCGGGCGGCCGTCGACGTCGAGCCGCACCGTCTGCAGCAGGTCGCCCTGCGCGACCGCACCGATGACGCGCGTCACCTCGCGCGTCGGCCACAGCAGGTCGTCGATCAGCGTGTTGACCGAGGACTCCATGTCGCCCCAGGCGCCGCCGGACAGCCCGAGCCGCACGCGCTGCCGTGTCTTGCCCTCGCGCCCGACGGTCTGGCCGACCTGCTCGAGCTGCTTCGCCATCCGTTCGTTCGCCGCGACGATCTCGTTGAACGCGTCGGCGATCTTGCCTTCGATGCCGAGCTGGTTGCCGGCCATGCGGACCGAAAAGTCGCCGACGCGCATCGCCTGCAGCGCGTAAAGCAGGTGATTGAGATCGAGTGCGTCCTTGCCGTTCGGCGTTTGCTTCGCGGCGGGCGGGATGGCGACCTTCTTGCGCAGCTGCGTGGCGGTTTCAGGTTTCGTGGACATGAAGCTCTCCCGGCGCTTCGCTTCGCGCAAAGACCATCATCAAAAAGTTGGCGAGTTCGTGAGCGCCGGCGAAGACGCGGCACCGAGAATCAAAGTTCCCACGATGGAACGTGCCGAACGTGCTCGGCATCGAGCGGCCCCCCTAAGGCCTTCCGCCTCCGCTGGTTCACACACCGCAGGCGAACGTCCCGCAAACGCAGAGGGTTGGGGAAAGTTCCCGTGCAGGCGCAATATTTTCCGGTCTCATGGGCCAATGGTTAGCGCCGGCTTGCCGGAAACGCCGGGGCACCGCCGACAATCGTTCAAAATCAAATACTTATGATGGCCCGAACAGCAAACGCGGAATCCACAAGGCGAGCTGCGGGAAGTGGATCAGGATCGCGGTCATCAGCACCATCGCGGCGACGAACGGGATGGTGCCGGCGAACACGTCCTTGATGTTCCCCTCGCGGCGCACCGCCTGGATCACATAGAGCGTCATGCCGACCGGCGGGCTGAGCAGCGACAGCTCGCACTGCAGCACCATGAACACCCCGAACCAGATCGGATCGATGCCGGTCGCGATCGCGATCGGGAAGATGATCGGCACCGTCCCGACCATCATCGGCAGCGTCTCGAAGAAGATGCCGAGCAGGAAATAGAAGATCGCCAGGATCCACATCAGCCCGGTGGTCGAATGCCCAAGGCCGGCGACGAACGCCCCGAGCGTCTGGGTGATGTTGAGGCTGCCGAGCGCGAAGTTGAGGTAGAACGCGACCGCGAGGATCAGCATGGTGATCGCCGTGAGATTGGCGGTCGCCACGAATGCGTCGTGCAGCATGCGGATCGAAAGCGTGCGGTTGAACGCCGCGATGCCGAGCGCCGCGATCACCGACAGCGCGGCCGACTCGGTCACGGTCGCCCAGCCGGTATAGACCGAGCCCATGATGATGAGGAACACCACGAAGGGACCGGACAGATCGACCAGCCGGACGATGCGCTCGCGCAAGGGGACGCGCGGCTCCTTCTCGCCGGTCAGGTCCGGCCGCACCAGCGCGGCGCCGAGGATGGTGAGCATGAACAGCACCGTCATCATGATGCTGGGAACGATCGCGGCGGCGTAGAGCTGGCCGACCGACGTGTTGGTCAGCGAGGCGTAGACGATGAAGGCGATGCCGGGCGGAATGAGATTGCCGAGCGACGCGCCGGCCGCGATCGAGCCGAGCACGAGGCGGTCGTCGTACTTGCGGCGACGGAACGAGGGCAGCGCGACGGTGGCGATGGTCGCGGCGGTCGAGACCGACGAGCCGGACACGGCCGAGAACAGCGCGGAGGCGCCGACATTGGTGTGCAGCAGGCCGCCGGGCAGCCGCCCGAGCCAGAGCGCGATTGCGCCATACATCTTGTCGGTCGCGCCCGAGCGCACCAGGATCTCGCCGAGCAGGATGTAGAGCGGGATCGACAGGAGGATGTAGTCCTCCATCGCGCTCCAGAGCTGCGTGCCGTAGACCGACAGCAGCGAGCCGCCGAAATAGATCTGGATCGCGAGGACGGCGGTGAGGAACAGCGCGGTCGCGACGTGCAGCCCGAGAAACAGCAGCACGATCATGCCGCCGAACCCGATCGCGACGGCGGTGAGGCTGATCATACCGGCTTGTCCACGCCGGCCAGCGTGCCTTGCGTCTCGACCGCGATCTGCCCTTCGAGCGAGAGCGGGCCGTAGAGCTCGTTGAGCCGGCCGCGGTCGCGCACAAACAAAATGACCGCGTGGACCGCGCAGGCGCCGGTCACGCCGGCGAACACCGCAAGCCCGATGAACCACAGTCCCTGCGGGATCCACATCGGCGTCTGCAGCGGTGTCGAGGCACGGCTGTCGAACAGCAGGCTCTCGTCCAGCACGTGCCAGCCCTGCCACACCGAGATCACCGCCAGCCCGAACAGCAGCACTGCGGCGGCGAGATTGAGCACCGAAACCATCAGCGGCGGCATGCGCGGGAACAGAAAGTCCACCCGCGAATGCGCCTTCTGCAGCAGCGCCGAGGAAAAGCCGAAGGCGCTGACGATCGCCAGCAGATAGGCGCCGACCTCGGTCACGCCCTGCACCGAATGCGCAAACAGCCGGCGCGCCACAATGTCGTAGAGCGTCGCAAAGCAGATCGCCATCAGCGCCCAGCCGCACGCGATCTGCATCCAGCGCACCGGCGGCCCGACCCAGCGGGCGACGGGGTTGCGGTCGTCGTACATCGACGCGCTCAGGGGATGGTCAGGTTGCGTACTTTCCCGATCGAGCCGTTCCAGGCCTGCTTGCAGTTCGGATAGGCGCGTTCGCAGCGCGTCGCCCACTCGGTCAGCACGAGTTCAGCCGAGATCTTGCGCACGCGCGCGAGGTCAGCCGGGGCGACCTCGGCCAAGGTCATGGTGTATTTGACGTGCGGCTTCGGCGCGCACGGCTCCTTGCCGATGCTGCAATTGGTGGCGTCCTCGTTGATGGTGCGCGCCAGCGACCAGAGGTCTTTCTCCATCTGGCGCAGCTCCTTTGTCATCGCCGCCTGCTGCTGCGGGTTGAGCTTCGCCCACCAGGCTGCGTTGACCAGATGCGCCTGGATCGAGCCGGACACCGAGAGCGGCAGCAGATGCGTCGTGACCTCCGGCCAGCGGCCGGTGTTGGCCGACGTCGGCGAGGTCACGCCGCAGTTCGCCACGCCGCGCTGCAGCGAGGGATAGACTTCCGGGAACGGGATCGACACCGGCGTCGCGCCGAGCGCCTCGATCAGCTTCGACATCGACGGCGTGAACGAGCGCACCCGCAGCGTCTTGAGATCGTCGAGTGTCTTGATCGGCTGGTTGCAGAAGAACACCTGCGGGCCGAACGGCCAGATCGCCAGCACCTTCGCGCCGAAGCGTTCGCCGATGCGCTTGTCGAAGATCTCGCGATAGGCGTCGACCGCCGCCTGCAGGTCGTCCATGTTGGTCGACACGCCGATCAGGTCGATGCCCTCGAGGAACGGATCGTCGCGCGACGCAAGCCCGACCTGGGTGGACACCACGTCGTAGGAACCGCTGCGCACCAGGCGCAGCGCGTCCGCCAGATTGAGCCCGAGCGTCATGAACTCGGAGCGGTCGGCGCGCAGGCCGGTGCCCGACGCGGTGACGCGCTCCATCGCGGCGATCTCCGCGGGGTATTGCGCGTGCACGGTGGCGGTCTGGCTCAGCCAGCGCACGGCCATCTGCGCGTCCGCGCCATGTGCGCTCGCCGCAAGCGCAGCGGCTACAACCATCGTTCGCCAAAACCTAAGCATGTTCGCCCCTCCTGTGCCGCGGCCCGGCCGCGGCATCCCCGTGTGTTACTGTCGTCGCGGCGCCGCCGAATAGCAAGCCGCCCCTGGCCGATCCGGAAATTCGAAGCAACAACCGTGCCGACGGGACGGCCGATCCCCCTGCATCATCCCTCCGTTGTCTGATAAGAAAACGCCATGCGCATCCTCGTCATGAACGCCAACACCACCGACTTCGTCACCCAGACCGCCGCCGCCGAGGCGCGTCGCGTCGCCTCGCCGGGCTGCGAGATCGTGACCGCCACCGCCGACTTCGGCGCCGCGATCGTCGCAACCCGCAGCGAGCACGCGATCGCCGAGCACGCCGCGGTGGTGCTGGCGGCGCGCCACGCCAAGGGTTGCGATGCGGTGGTGATCGCGGTGTCCTACGACACCGGGCTGAAGGCGCTGCGCGAGATGCTCGACATTCCGGTCATCGGCATGACCGAGGCGGCGCTGCTCTCGGCCTGCATGCTCGGCGGCCCGATCGGCCTGATCAGCTTCGGCCGGCGGGTATGGCCGATCTATCGCGAGCTGGTCGAGGGCTATGGGCTCGCCGGCCGCATCGCCGGCAAGCGCGTGCTGGAGAATACCGCCGCGTACAAGCCG
>DATEKY010000110.1:0-2929 GCA_035277225.1 Xanthobacteraceae bacterium | reverse complement strand
CGAGGCGATCTGCCTCTGGTTCTGGGGCGCCGACCCGCGCGCGTTTCCGCGCATCTTCCCGGACTACGCCTGGACCGTCGGCGGCGTCCGCCTCACCGCGAACAATCTGGGTATCCTCGTGTCGCTTTGCCTGATGACCCTCGGCTTGAGCGCGCTCTTTCGCTTCACGCGTATCGGTCTTGCCATGCGCGCCTCGGCGGCTGAGCGCGAGAAGAGTCCGCTGGTCGGCATTCCAGTCGAGACCATGCTGATGCTCGGCTGGGGGCTCGCCGCGACAGTCGGTTTCGTCGCCGCCGCGCTGATCGCGCCAAGCCTGTTTCTTTCGCCGCCGATGATGGTGTCGGTGGTGATCTATGCGCTGGCGGCGGCGACACTCGGCGGGTGGGATTCGCCTGCCGGCGCCATCGTCGGAGGGTTGGTGGTCGGCGTTGCCGAGAGCCTGTGCGCGACGTTCATCGGATTCATCGGAAACGAGCTGAAGGTCGGTGTACCCTTTGCGCTGATGGCGATCATTCTGCTGGCGCGCCCGCAAGGCCTGTTCGGCACAACGGCGGTCATCCGCGTATGAGACAGGCTGCACCCGAGCAGATGCTGCGTGCCGCGAGCGTCGCGATCATTACGATCGTGCTCCTGGTCATTCCCTTGGTGTTTCCGAACTTCCTCGTCTACCAGTTCAGCCTGGTGCTGACCTATGCGATCGCCATTCTGGGCCTCAATCTGCTGATGGGGTTCAACGGCCAGATCTCGGTCGCGCATGGCGTGTTCTTCGCAGTCGGCGGCTACACGACGGCGATCTTCATGACGCGCTACGGCGTCAACTACCTTGCGACGCTGCCGCTCGCGGTCGTCACCTCGGCGCTGCTCGGCCTCCTGGTCGGCGTCCCGGCGCTGCGTTGGCAGGGGCTCCCTCTGGCCTTCATCACCTTCGGACTTGCCGTGCTGGTGCCGCCGGTCGCGTTGAAGCTGGAGCCGATCACCAAGGGCGCGACAGGCATCAGCATGCCGAAGCCCGAGGCGCCCGCGTGGTTTCCGGGCAGCCAGGACGCTTTCATTTACATGCTCTGTACGCTCGGCATGGCGCTTTGCGTGCTGATGGCATGGCGGTTGACCAGCGGCGATACCGGCCGTTCGCTGCGTGCGGTGCGCGACAACCCGTTGATTGCGGAGTCGCTCGGCGTGAACCTGACCAAGGTGCGCGTCGCAGCGTTCGTGACGAGCGCCGGTTTTGCGGGATTCGGCGGAGGCCTGTTCGCGATCGTGAACGCCTACGTGTCGCCCGAGTCATTCCAGATGATCGTTTCCTTCAACTTCCTCGTCGGAGCGATTGTCGGAGGCATCACGAGCATCAGCGGCGCGTTCATCGGCGCACTGTTCATCGTGTTCCTGCCGGAGTGGTCGGCCGACATGAATATCGCGCTCTCAGGCCTGATCTATGGCGGCGTTCTCGTGGTGATGATGCTGGTCGCGCGGGATGGCGTCGTGGGGCTGCTCAGTTCACTCAGCCGAGCGCTTCTCGCGCGCTACCGCAATACGCGCGAGAAGGGCGAGGCCACCTACGTCACGAAAACAAGACCGGCCGAATGACCGGCGCTTTCAAACTCTACCGGAGGACGACATGAAACGGAAATTGGAAGCATTGCTGTTCGCGGTGTTGCTGACCGCAACCCCCGCGGTTGCGCAGGATACCGGCGTCACCGACACGACCATCAAGCTCGGCACGCAGGCGCCGATGTCGGGTCCGGTCGCGATGATCGGCATGGTGGCGGAAGGCCAGAAGCTCAAGTTCGACGCCGTCAACGCCGCCGGCGGCGTGAAGATGGGCGACGGCAAGACGCGCAAGGTCGAGCTTGTCATCATGGACGATGCCAACGAGCCGCCGCGCACCGTCACGAATGCGCGCCGCATGGCGGAGCAGACCAAGGTGTTTGCCTTTGTCGGCAGCGTCGGCACGCCGCAGAACCAGGCGATCAAGGCCTACACGTCGCAGAACAAGATCCCCAACATCTTCATCTATTCCGGCATCTACGAATGGGGCGACGAGAAGCAGAACCCCTGGGGCATCGGCATGGTGCCTTCGTTCACGACCGAGGCCGCGATCTACGCGAAGTATCTGCAAGAGACCAAGCCCGCGGCCAAGGTGGCGATGCTCTACATCAACACGGACTTCGGGACGAATTTCCTCGACGGCTTCAAGGCCGCGATCAAGGACACCAAAATTCAGCTCGTGGCGTCCCAGTCGAACGCCAACACCGACCCGACAGTCGACACCCAGCTCACCAACCTGAAGGCCTCGGGCGCCGATACGCTGATCGTGGCGACCGCCGGCAAGGCCGCCGCGCAAGCGATCCGCTTCGCCGCGGAATCCGGCTGGAAGCCGACAGTGTTCGTAACCTATGCCGCCTCGTCGATCATCTCGCTCAAGGCCGCGGGTCTCGAAAACTCGAAAGGCGTGCTCACAGGGCAATTCGTGAAGCCGATCGGCTCCCCTGCGTTCGAAAGCGATCCCGGCGTGAAGCAGTATGTGACCGACTACGAGGCTTTTAAGCCGCGCTTCGACCGCCACGACTCTCTCGCGCAGATGGGCTATCTCATGGCGGAGGGAGTCGTGAAGGTGCTGGAGCAGATGAAGACGCCGACGCGCGAGGCAATGATGAACGCGGCGCGGAACATGAACAAGGTCCAACTCGGCCTGCTCTACCCCGGCATCACGATGACGACCAAGGCCGGCGCCGACAATTTCCCGATCGAGGCGATGCAGCTCTTCCAGTTCGATGGGGAAGCCTACAGGCCCATCGGCAAGTTGATCGAATACGAAGGCCGCACCCCGAAGCTCTGACCCTCTGCACCATGAGAACAGGATGACGTCCCGACGTCATCCTGTTTCCTGTTCACCTTTCCTTTTCGCCCAAGCACGAAGCGCTCGAACCGT
>DATEKY010000109.1:0-8059 GCA_035277225.1 Xanthobacteraceae bacterium | reverse complement strand
TGAAGGCGTACTACCGCGTGAACGGCTATCCGACCAAGTCCTGAGGAGGCGCCCGTGCTGATCAAGAGAACCGAACGCCAAGCACGCCGCGGCACCCTCGCAGCCACGCTTGCCACCCATTCCAGCGGCCTCGATCGCCGTGCCTTCCTGCGCCGCGCCGGCCTCACCGCCGGTGGCCTCGCCGCCGTCGGTGCGCTGCCGCTCGCGAGCGTGCGCAAGGCCGAAGCCGCCGGCACGATGGTGACCTCCGGCGCCACGCTGCGCAAAAACATCTGCACGCACTGCTCGGTCGGCTGCACCTTGATGGCGGAAGTCGTCAACGGCGTGTGGGTCGGGCAGGAGCCGGCGTGGGATTCGCCGATCACCCGCGGATCGCACTGCGCCAAGGGCGCGGCGACGCGCGAACTGGTGCACGGCGACCGCCGCCTGCGCTATCCGATGAAGCTGGTGAACGGGCAATGGACCCGCATCTCGTGGGACGTCGCGATCAACGAGATCGGCGACAAGCTGATGGAGATCCGCAACAAGTCCGGCGCGGACTCGGTCTATTGGCTCGGCTCCGCCAAGTACACCAATGAGGGATCCTACCTCAACCGCAAGCTTGCGGCCTATTGGGGCACCAACAACTCCGACCATCAGGCGCGTATCTGCCATTCGACGACGGTCGCCGGCGTAGCCAATACCTGGGGCTACGGCGCGATGACCAACAGCTACACCGACATCCGCAACGCCAAGACCATGATCATCATGGGCGGCAATCCCGCCGAGGCGCATCCGGTGTCGCTGCAGCACGTGCTCGAAGGCAAGGAGATGCAGCGCGCGAACATGATCGTGATCGATCCGCGCATGACCCGCACGGCCGCGCACGCCACCGAATACGTGCGCATCCGCTCCGGCACCGACATCCCGGTGATCTGGGGCATGCTGTGGCACATCTTCAAGAACGGCTGGGAAGACAAGCAGTTCATCGAGCAGCGCGTCTACGGCATGGACGACATCCGCAAGGAGGTCGAGAAATACCCGCCGGACGAAGTCGAGCGCATCACCGGCGTTCCGCCGGCGCAGCTCGAGCGCGTCGCCAAGATGTTCGCGACGCAGAAGCCCTCGACCCTGATCTGGTGCATGGGCGCGACCCAGCATACGGTCGGCACCGCGAACGTGCGCGCCTTCTGCATCGCGCTGCTCGCGACCGGCAACGTCGGCGCGCCGGGCACCGGCGCAAACATCTTCCGCGGCCACACCAACGTTCAGGGGGCAACCGACCTCGGCCTCGATATCGTGACGCTGCCGCTCTACTACGGTCTCGCCGAAGGCGCGTGGCGGCATTGGGCGCGGGTCTGGGAGACCGACTACAACTGGTTCGTCGATCGCTTCGACAAGATCACGGCGGCCGACGGCAAAGTCTCGAACACCATGAACACGCCCGGCATCCCGTCGACCCGCTGGTTCGATGCGACGCTCTACGACAAGAAGGACGTGTCGCAGAAGGACAACATCAAGTGCATGTTCGTCATGGGCCACGGCGGCAATACCGTGACCCGCATGCCGAACGCACAGAAGGGCATCGAGGCGCTCGACCTGCTGGTGGTGGCCGATCCGCATCCGACCACCTGGGCGGCGCTCGCGCCCAACCGCAAGAACAACACCTACCTGCTGCCGATCGCGACCAGCTACGAGACGGCAGGCTCGCGCACGGCGTCCAACCGCGCGCTGCAGTGGGGCGAGCAGATCGTCAAGCCGATCTTCGAGTCGAAAGACGACAACGAGGTGATGTATCTCCTCGCCAAGAAGCTCGGCTTCGCCGAGCAGATGTTCAAGAACATCAAGGTCGAGAACAACCTGCCGGCGCCCGAGGACATCCTGCGCGAGATCAATCGCGGCGGCTGGTCGACCGGGTACTGCGGGCAATCGCCGGAGCGGCTGAAGTCGCACATGGCGAACCAGAAAGACTTCGACATGCTCACCCAGAAGGCCACGACCGGGCCGAACAAGGGTGACTATTACGGCCTGCCGTGGCCGTGCTGGGGCGCGCCGGAGTTCAAGCATCCGGGCACGCCGCTGCTCTACAACACCAATCTCTCGATCAAGGAGGGCGGCGGCACGTTCCGGGCGCGTTTTGGCGTGGAGCGCGAGGAGACGCTTCCGGACGGCACCAAGCGCAAAGTGAGCATGCTTGGCAACGGCTACTACTCCAAGGACTCCGAGATCAAGGACGGCTATCCCGAGTTCACGCTGGGCGTTCTGAAGAAGCTCGGTTGGGACAAGGATCTGACCGAAGCCGAGCTTGCGACCATCACGCGGATCGGCGGCCAGAACCCGGACGCGGTGTCGTGGGCGATCGACCTCTCGGGCGGCATCCAGCGCGTCTCGATCGAGCACGGCTGTATCCCGTACGGCAACGGCAAGGCGCGTGCGAATGCGTTCGGCCTGCCGGACGCCGTCCCGACGCATCGCGAGCCGATCTACACCCCGAAACCCGAGTTGGTTGCGAAGTATCCGACCCTGCCGAACGCGCGGCAGTTCAGGATGCCGAATGTCGGTTTCGACGTTCAGAAGGCCGCGGTGGAAAAAGGCATCGCCAAGGCCTTCCCGCTGATCCTCACCTCCGGCCGTCTGGTCGAATACGAAGGCGGCGGCGAGGAGACGCGATCCAACAAGTGGCTGGCCGAGCTGCAGCAGGACATGTTCATCGAGATCAATCCTGCGGATGCGTCCGAGCGCGGCATCAAGGACGGTGCCTGGGTCTGGGTCACCGGCGCCGAGCTCGACTCCAAGGCGCGCATGAAGGCGCTCGTCACTGAACGAGTCGGCAAGGGCGTCACCTGGTGTCCGTTCCACTTCGCGGGCTGGTTCCAGGGCGTCGATCAGCGCGGCAACTATCCGAAGGGCGCCGATCCGATCGTGCTCGGCGAGAGCGTCAACGGATTGACGACCTACGGTTTCGATCCGGTGACCGGAATGCAGGAACCCAAAGCGACACTCTGCCAGGTTCGGGCAGCTTAAGGAGACGGCGTCATGGCAAGGATGAAATTTCTCTGCGACGCCGACCGTTGCATCGAGTGCAACGCCTGCGTCACCGCCTGCAAGAACGAGAACGAGGTGCCTTGGGGCATCAACCGCCGGCGCGTCGTCACCATCAATGACGGCAAGCCGGGCGAGCGCTCGATCTCGATGGCCTGCATGCACTGCACCGACGCGCCCTGCGCGGCGGTGTGCCCGGTGAACTGTTTCTACACCACGGCGGACGCCGTGGTGCTCCACTCGAAGGATCTGTGCATCGGCTGCGGCTATTGCTTCTATGCCTGCCCGTTCGGCGCGCCGCAGTATCCGAAGGTCGGCAACTTCGGCTCGCGCGGCAAGATGGACAAGTGCACCTTCTGCGCCGGCGGCCCGGAGGCGGACGGCTCGACTGCGGAGTACGAGAAGTACGGCGCCAACCGTCTGGCGGAAGGCAAGCTGCCGCTCTGCGCCGAGATGTGCTCGACCAAGTCGCTGCTCGCCGGCGACGGCGACATCATCGCGCAGATCTACAAGGAACGCGTGACGCGGCGTGGCTACGGCTCCGGCGCCTGGGGTTGGCAGACCGCATACCGCGAGACGATCGCGACATAATCGGCGTGGGGGCGCGGCGGCAACGCCGCGCGATCTGTGTTCGGGGGGACTTGAGGTGAGGAGATTCGGCATGGCGAGATGTCTCGCGCGAGCTCGTTTCATCATCGGCGCGTGGGTGATCCTGCTCGCGCTCGCCATCGCGCTTCCGGCGAGCGCGCAGCGCAATCCGGACGGCTCGGTCAATCCGACCGCCAGCGCCGTGAAGGAGCAGCAACTGCTCAACGCGCTGCAGTCGGGCGGCTCGATCAGCGGCCGCGTCAGCATCCCGGACCAGAAGTCCGCGAACCTGATCCATCCCGCGGGGCGCGACTGGCGTCAGTTCCACGAGGTGACCCTGCGCTGGATCGGCGCGATCGCCGTGCTCGGCATGCTGATCATCCTGGTGGCGTTCTATCTGGTCCGCGGTCAGGTGAAGCTCGAGAGCGGCTATTCCGGCCGGCGGATCGTTCGCTTCAACGCGTTCGAGCGCTTCGTGCACTGGATGACGGCGACGTGCTTCATCATCCTGGCGCTCTCCGGCCTCAACATCACCTTCGGCAAGCCCTTGCTGATGCCGCTGATCGGCGAGGGCGCGTTCGCGGCCTGGTCGCAGTGGGCGAAGTATGCGCACAACTATCTCAGCTTCCCGTTCGCGATCGGCGTGTTCTGCATCCTGCTGATGTGGATCGCCGGCAACATCCCGAACAAGGTCGACGTCGAGTGGCTCAAGCGCGGCGGCGGGATCGTCGGCCACGACCATCCGCCGGCCTATCGCTTCAACGCCGGCCAGAAAATGATCTACTGGATCGTGGTGATTGGCGGCACGGCTGTTGCGGTCAGCGGCTATCTGCTGATGTTCCCGTTCTACGCGACCGGCATCGAGGGCATGCAACTCGCCCAGACCGTGCACGCGATCATCGCCGTGCTGTTCGTCGCCGCGATGCTCGGCCACATCTATATCGGCACGATCGGCATGGAGGGTGCGTTCGAGGCGATGGGCGAAGGCACGGTAGACGTCAATTGGGCGAAAGAGCACCACGCGCTCTGGCTCGAGCAGGAAATGGCGCGGACCGGCCCGAACGAGTCGCAGCGCCAGCCGATGGCGACACCGGCGGAATAAGGCGTTTTCCGGCGAAAGCCTGTCCCGGACCCGAGCCGGGATGGGTACCGGTTCGCCGAAGAAAACGCGGTAGTGCAGAGAATCCGGGGGATGAGAGATGAAAACCTTTCTGCTGGCTTGCGTCGCGGCGATTGTCATCGCGACAGCCGCCGGCTTCGCGCTGAACGCCGTGCAAAAGCCGGCCGAGCAAGCCTATTCGACGACGGGCGTCCGGCTGTAGCGGTTCCCCGCAGCCTCACGTAAGGCTGCCGAAAAGCACGCGCCGTCGTGCGCCAGCGCGCTTGATGAGGGCGGCGTCACGCTGCCCTCATCTTGTCAAGTCAGCATCCCAACCTATTGGCAACGCACGACATTGTGTCGGCGAGCGCATGACAGTCGTTGCGCCGCGCGAAAAATGCTGAAGGGCAGGTGAACCGAAGGCGCCGCACGCGCGACACACCATCGAGCTGGGGACATCGAAGCACAGGAGCTTGAGATGACCAGGCAGATAGCGGCCCTCGTGGCGTTAGCCGTCGTCGTTCTCGGCGGTATCTTCATCGTCGCCCCGAAGGCGGCGATCACCCACAACCAAGCCTCGATGATGGACATTCCGGCCTTGACCAAGGCCGCGAAGAATCTTCCCGAACAACAGTACCCGGCGCACTGACGCGCCCGGTCCGCGTTTAGCGATTGTCACCCCTCCTGTGGCCTTCAGCCACCGGAGGCGGCTCATTCCGCTGCTTGCTTGCGTCGACGGCGCGCTTGACGCTGCGCCTGCGTCACGCCGCGGTCGCCGGCTCGATTGGGCTCGTCGTCGGTCGTTGTGCGTGGCGGGCACCCAAAAGCGGCACCGCGCTGGGCACTCGTCCGGCCGAGGAATAGAGCTCGTCGAAAACGCGGCGCGGGATATCGGAGCCGGCAATGCCTTCCCGCGTGCGCGCGACGGCGTTCATGCACTTCAAGTCCTCGTAAAGCACATCCGCCGCGATCGCCCTGCGATACTCGGTGAGCAGAACGCGGAAAAGGCCGGCAACCTGCCCGAACCTTGTCTGCGTGCCGGAACCAAGGGCAGCGTCCTTCACGACATGCTGTCTCGCGCTTGATTGACGTTGCTTGCCAGGCGGTCGCGGATCGCTCATTTGCCGCTGATCTGCGGCATGACGGCGCGCGAGTCGTAGCCGAACGGCAGCGAGCCAAAGCCCGGAATCGAATCCGGCCGGGTGAAATCCCACCCGTTTTCGAGCAAAGCGGATCCGTTCTCCGCATCGGCGGCACGCGCCGGAACGCCGAACGTCATTATGGATGGATGGCGCTCCAGGTCGCGCGGCGCGAAAGCGCCGGCGTTCGCCGGAATGTTCGTCACATCATGCAGTGTACGCGCGTCCTGCGCGCGCAGGGGTGCTGCCGCGACGATCAGGGAAACGACGGCAAGGACGGTGGTCGTGTATCGGGCTGACATGAAGACCTCCTGTGTGTCGGTGTTCACGTCACTAGCGCGCCCGCCTCCTCTCCTTGGGTGAACTGCATCACACAGCGTGAGAACTATTTTCCGGGCCACCGCGCCTACGCGGGCACGGCGGGGGCTCCCGATCCCCTCATTGACTTGGCGCTCAACGGCTCTACGATCACGTCGATTCAAGCGAACCCTGCGGGAGAGACCGGCCTCGTGGCCGGCGCCGAAGGCGCAACCGCCCCGGAAACGCTCAGGCAAAAGGACCGCAGGGGGATGAAACTCTGGAAAGCAGCGGTAGCGTCAAGCTACCGCTCACCGACGGAGTAAGCTGTCCCTGCTTATCCCTCCCCGCTTGCGGGAGGGGTGGTCCGCGAAGCGGACCGGGTGGGGCGCGAAATCTCTCAGGTTCCGCGACAGAGGGGGCTCGACCGGGTAGGTTGCCCGGACGAGTCACTTTGGCGGAACCGGACATGACCCAGGCGCCCGACATCACCGACACCCAGGCGGCCGAAACGCCGGTCGAGCCTGCCGCACCGCTTGCCCCGGAGCACCCGCCGCAAGCCGCCGCGATCGCGTCCAGCGATGCTGCGCCGCCACCGGCGCCCGAACCGCTGAAGCAAACCCCGCTGCACGGGCTGCACGTCACGCGCGGCGCGCGCATGGTGCCGTTCGCCGGCTACGACATGCCGGTGCAATATGCCGACGGCATCATCGCCGAGCACAATCATGTGCGCAGCGCCGCCGGCCTGTTCGACGTCTCGCACATGGGACAGGCCTTTCTTGCCGGCGCCGATCACGAGACGGTGGCGCGCGCGCTCGAGACGCTGGTGCCGGGCGATATCGTCAGCCTTGCGCCCGGCCGCCAGCGCTACACGCAGCTCACCAATGACGACGGCGGCATCCTCGACGACCTGATGGTGACGCGCTCGGCCGATCCGGAAGAGGACGGCGTGCTGATGCTGATCGTCAATGCGGCCACCAAGGAGGCCGACTACGGGCACCTCGCCGCGCGGCTGCCCGCCGGCGTGCGGCTGCTGCGCGCGGATCATCGCGCGCTGATCGCCGTGCAGGGACCGTCGGCGGTGCAGGCGGTCGGACGGCATTGTCCGGAGGCCGTCGGGCTCACCTTCATGAGCGCGATCACCACCCGCTTCGACGGCATCGACTGCCACATCAGCCGATCCGGCTATACCGGCGAGGACGGCTACGAGATCTCCTGCAAGGCGACGCGCGTGCGCGCGATCGTGGAGCGGCTTCTATCCGAGCCCACGGTGAAGCTGATCGGGCTCGGCGCGCGCGACTCGCTGCGTCTCGAAGCGGGCCTGTGCCTTTATGGGCACGACATCGACATCACGACATCGCCGGTCGAGGCCGCGCTCACCTGGTCAATCGGCAAGCGCCGGCGCGAGGAGGGCGGCTTCCCCGGCGCCGAGCGCGTGCAGCGCGAGTTGCGCGAGGGCGCCGCGCGGCTGCGCGTCGGCATCAAGCCGGACGGCCGCGCGCCGGCGCGCGAGGGGACCGAGATCAGGTCGGCGGACGGTGCGCCGATCGGCAAGGTGACGTCGGGTGGATTCGGCCCGAGCGTCAACGGCCCGATCTCGATGGGTTACGTCGCGAAGGAGTTCGCCGCGGTCGGCACCAAGGTGCAGCTGATCGTGCGCGACAAGCCGATGCCGGCGGAGATCGTCACGCTGCCGTTCGTCCCGCACAAATATGTACGCTGAGAGGGATCACTGATGGCGACACGCTACACCAAGGACCACGAATGGATCCGCCTCGACGGCGAAGTCGCGACGGTCGGGATCACCGAGCATGCGCAGTCGCAGCTCGGCGACATCGTCTATGTCGAGCTCCCCGAGATCGGCCGCAAGGTCGAGAAGGGCGGCGAGGCGGCGGTGGTCGAGTCGGTCAAGGCG
>DATEKY010000108.1:0-18563 GCA_035277225.1 Xanthobacteraceae bacterium | reverse complement strand
GGCGTCGGTGTTGCCGATCTCGACCGTGATGCCCTTGCGCGACTTGTAGATGTCGAGCGGGCGGAAGGCGTCGCCCGAAATCGCATTCTCGACTGCCGGGATCAGCACGCGCAGCCGCACCTTCAGCCTGGCGCCCATGATCATGTGTGCGGCCGCAAGCACGTTGGCGGCGCCGCCCATGTCCTTCTTCATGATCAGCATGCCACTGTCAGGCTTGATGTCGAGCCCGCCGGTGTCGAAGCAGACGCCCTTGCCGACCAGCGTGACCTTCGGATGCGCGGCGTCGCCCCAGGTGAGGTCGATCAGCCGCGGCGCGCGCGGCGAGGCGCGCCCGACCGCATGGATCAGCGGGAAGTTCTGCCGCAGCAGATCCTCGCCCACGATCGAGCGGATGCCGGCGCCGTGCCGCGCCGCAAGGTCGCGCGCGGCCTGCTCCAACTCGGCCGGCCCCAAGTCGTTCGCCGGCGTATTGATCAGGTCGCGCGCGAGCGCCACCCCTTCGGCGATGCGCGAGACATCCTCGCCGTCGACGCCGCCCGGGATCACGAGCCTGGCGCCGTTCGCATCCGCCTTGCGGTAGCGGGTGAACTTGTAGGAGCCGAGCGCGAAGGCCAGCGCGGCGAGCCGGGTATCGTGCGGCGCGTTGGCGAAGCGATAGGTGCCGGGCGGCAGCAGGGCGGGCAGGCGGCCGGGCAGGAAGCGGTCCTTGTCCGGCCGGTCGGCTCGCTCCAGCCCAAACAGCACGCCGCTGAGCGCGCCGTTCTCCCCCGGCAGCAGCAGGAATTGCCCGGCCTTCGGTTCGAACCTCGCGGTCTCGGCAAAGCGCCGCGCCGCGGCCCAAAGCTGTTCGCGCACCTGCGTGAACGTCTCTGCCGTCACGAACCAGATCGGGATGGAGGCGCCGTCGCCGGGCGCAAAAGCCGGATGCATGAAAGGTCCCCGGCGCCTGCTAGCACGGCGATGCGGCCCCGAAAAGCCGCGCGCGGGCTCCCGCTCGGCGCGGCCGGGGGAGGGCGATTAACCGGAGGTTAGGGTTAACGCCCTATTGCTGGATGCTGGCCGAGCGGGCTGGGGCACCGCCGGCGGAGCATGATCATGGTGTGCGTTGTTTCCCTCCGTCGCGTCCGCTTGCTGGCGGCTGTCGCAGTGATCGCGGGCGCGCTGTCCGGCTGCAAGACCACCGGCTCGGTCGATACCACCGGTTCCATTTCCTCAAGCTCGCCGGCGCGCAGCGACGCCGACTGGCGCGCCGATGCGCAGGCGCTGGCTGAGAAATTCCGCGCCGACCCGCGCGATCCCGATACCGCGATCCGCTATGCGCGGGCGCTGCGCGCGACCGGCCAGCGCACGCAGGCGGCCGCGGTGCTGGAAACCGCGACGCTGCACAATCCCAACAACAAGCCGCTGCTCGGCGCCTACGGGCGCGCGCTCGCGGATGCCGGCAGCTTCAAGCAGGCGCTCGAGGTGCTCGAACGCGCGCATTCGCCCGACCAGCCGGACTGGCGCGTGCTCTCGGTGCAGGGGGCCGTGCTCGACCAGATGGGCCGTCACGCGGACGCGCAGCGCTATTACGCGAGCGCGCTGAAGATCATGCCGGACGAGCCGTCGGTCCTGTCCAATCTCGGGCTCTCCTACGCGCTCTCGAAGGACCTGCGCCGCGCCGAGGAGACGCTGCGCCGCGCCTCCGCCAAGGGCAATGCCGACAAGCGCGTGCGGCAGAACCTGGCGCTGGTGGTCGGCCTGCAGGGGCGCTTCCAGGAGGCCGAGACGATCGCAAAGGCCGATCTGCCCGCGGAAGAAGCCAGCGCAAACGTCGCCACCTTGCGGCGCATGCTGGCGCAGAAGGGCGGCACCGCCACAAACCTGAAGAAGACGATCCGGCCGCGCGCGGTCCAGGGGCTCGAGCCGGTGGAAGACGGCGGCTCGTAGGCGCGATCCAGTAACGAGAGGGCTTTACCTTCGCGGCGGCAGCCTGCTACGCCTGCGGCGTGGAGGTTCCGCCATGTCCGCCACAGCCGCACGCATCCCGGCGCGCGACCTGCTCACGGCGAGCGAACTCGCCGTCTTGCGCGAACGGGTCGAGTGGAAAGGCCTTGCGCTGATCGCGCATGCCTGGACCGTGATCCTCGGCTCGATCGCGCTGGTCGCGATCTTCCCCAATCCGCTGACCTATATCGTCGCCGTCGTGCTGATCGGCTCGCGCCAGCTTGGGCTGGCGATCCTGATGCACGATGGCGCCCATGGGTGCTTCTCGCGCAACGCCGCGCGCAACATGGCGCTGAGCCAGTGGCTTTGCGCCTATCCGGTCTTCGCCGAGACGGAGGCCTATCGGCGCTATCATCTCGCGCACCACGCCCGCACGCAGCAGGACGACGACCCGGATCTCGTGCTCTCGGCGCCGTTCCCGATCACCCGGGCGAGCTATCGCCGCAAGTTCTGGCGCGACATCACGGGGCAGACCGGTTACGAGCAGCGCAAGGCGCAGATCCTCAACGCGCTGGGCGATCCCGCCTGGCCGTGGACGCGGCGCCTGCGGCTCTTTGCCGAAAAGCTCGGGCCGCAGCTCGCCGTCAACGCCATTCTGTTTGCCGGGCTCGCCGCGGCCGGCGTCTGGTGGGCCTATCCACTGCTCTGGCTGGTGCCGCTGCTGACCTGGATGATGGTCATTACGCGCATCCGCAACATCGCGGAGCATGCGGTCGTGCCCGACTCGAACGATCCGCTGCGCAACACGCGCACCACCAGGGCGAACCTGATCGAGCGCGCATTGGTCGCGCCGTATTTCGTCAACTATCACCTCGAGCATCACCTGCTCTATTTCGTGCCCTGCTACAATCTGCCCAAGCTGCACGCGATCTTGATGCGCGGCCCGCATGCGGCGCGCATGGAAGTGCAGCCGAACTACCTGAGCGTGCTGCGGCTCGCGACCGCAAAACCCGACGCGGACGACCGGCCCGGCGAGATCGTCAGCAGCGCGCGGCGCATGCGCGCCGGTGCGCGCGTCGGCGGCGATCAGGTGAGCGGCGGCTTTTGAGCACGAAATACGCCGCTCATGTCCGCCGCTATGCCGGCACAGGCAGCCTCGGGCGCTCGAGGCAGCGCCGCACGATGAGAATTGCGACGATGACGGCCGCTACCGGTCCGACCGGAGCCTGCACGAACGGATAGCCGAACAGCAGCGCAGCTACCGCGGCGAGGCCGCCCATCTCGCCCGTGCGCGGCCCGTCGGACAGGATCGCGCGAACCAGAAATGCGACCGGGACCGCCAGGATGACGAAGTCATAAAGATACGCATAAGGCGTGGCGAGCACCGCGCCGACACCGAGCGCCGCAGCCTTCATGTCGAACGACGCGTTACTGCGCCACAGGATGCAGACCGCGACAGCGACCGCGACCGCGAACGGGAGATGCAGCGACCAGCCGAGCAATTCGCTGCCGCCGGCGGTGCGCACGAGACCATACAGGCTCTGAAACTTATCGAAGCTCGCCTGCCCCTCGGACAGGAATACTTGCGACGTGACAGTCAGCGAATGGAAGAACGCCACCCACGGCGCCATGCCGAAAGCCAGCCACGAGGCGATCGCAATCAGCGCCCCGACGGCCGCCGCGGTCCAGAACACGGTCCAGCGGCCGCCTGCGATCAGCACGAGCGGAAACAGGACGCCGAAGTGCGGTTTGTAGGTGAGCAGGCCGAGGCAGCAACCGGCGAGCACGGGCCGCTTCTCCATCAGGCCGAGCGTGCCGCCAAGCAGTGCGGCGGTGACGAATCCGTTCTGCCCGGCAACCGCATTGGCAAGCACCGCCGGGAACGCGCCTGCGAGCAGATATCCGATCCGATCGCCGACGATGGCACGGATCGTCACGGCGTAGAGCGGAAACGTCAGCGCGACCCAGCCGGCATACGCCGCCACGTAGGGAAACAGCGCGAGGACCATCGCGACGAACAGGAAGGACGGCGGATACGGCCACTGATAATAGCCGGGAAAGCCGTGTCCGATGGCCGCGTCCTGCATCTGCTTGTGAACGGTCCAGTCATAGGCCGCAGCCGGCTGGCCATCGAGCACGAGGCGGCCAGCCGCCCAGACGTTCACGAAATCCTGCGGCCTCGCCTGGCCGTCCGGTCCGATCAGCCACACGCCATAGGCGAACGCGGCCGCGAGGTAGACCGCGTGCGCGACGCAAAGACCGAAGCAGGCGAGAACAAATGCGCCGGGAAGCGCGCCGGCGGCGGACCGCAGGGTATCTGGCGCCGCGATTGACATTGCCCACCTTTGCGCCGGCAGTTTTGCTGAAACCTTAAAGAGCGCCGGGTTCAGTGAGCTCGAACCACCGTTTCACGGAAGCCATCGTTTCCTACTGAATCGCCATCACGCGGATCGCGGCCGGGCCCAGAATGACGATGAACAGGACGGGCAGGAAGAACAGGATCATCGGCACCGTGAGCTTGGGCGGAAGAGCCGCGGCTTTCTTCTCGGCTTCCGACATGCGCATGTCGCGGTTTTCCTGCGCCATGACGCGGAGGGTCTGCCCGAGCGGCGTGCCGTAGCGTTCCGATTGCGCCAGCGCCATGCAGACCGCCTTCACGCCTTCGAGGTCGGTGCGCTTGGCCAGATTCTCGTACGCCATCCTGCGGTCCTGCAGGTAGGACAGCTCCGCGGTGGTCAGGGTCAGTTCCTCGGCGAGCGGGATCGACTGCGAGCCGATCTCCTGGCTCACCTTGCGGAACGCCGCCTCGATCGACATGCCGGATTCAACGCAGATCAAGAGCAGATCGAGCGCATCGGGAAACGCGCGCCGTATCGAAAGCTGGCGTTTCTGGATCTGGTTCTTCAGGAAGAAATACGGCACCTGCATGCCGATATAGGCGGCGAACAGACACCCGCCGAACTTGATCAGCGGCGGCTGTTCGACCTTCAGGATGACGAACAGATAGAGCGTCGACACCACGAAGGCGACGACCGGCGAGACCATGCGGAAGAACAGATACGCCACGTAAGGCGCGTTGCCGCGGTAGCCGGCCTGGGTCAGCTTCTCGCGCGCCTCTTCCTGCCCCACCCATTTGGCGAGGTTGAAGCGGTCCACGACGTCCTTCATGTATTGCTTCGGCGTCTGGCGCAGCTGCACCTTCTCGCCGCGCGCGAGCCGCTCGCGCTCGCGCTGACGCATCTTCTCGCGCTCGATCGCGACCGACTTGAGCCGGCGGTTGAGCTGGTCGCCCGACAACAGCGGCATCGCCAGCGTGATGACAGTCGCCATCGCGGCGATCGCCGCGAGGATGCTCGCGACGAACTTCGGGTCGTGCAGCCTTTCGATCAGGTACTCGACCACGACGCGGTCCCTTTGTTACGCACGGCCCTGATCCGGAAAATGGTGTCCATTTTTCGGAGCCATGCGTCAGAAGTCGAAATTGATCATCTTCTTCATCACGAAGACGCCCATCGACATCCACACCGCGCAGCACGCCATCATGAAGCGGCCGGTCGGGTGGGTCCAAAGCAGCTCGATATAGGTCGGGCTCGTGATGTAGACGAGGATCATGACGCAGAACGGCAATGCCGCGATGATGACTGCGGACGCCTTCGCTTCCATCGACATTGCCTGAATCTTGGCCTTCATCTTCTTGCGGTCGCGCAGCACGCGCGACAGGTTGGCGAGCGCTTCGGACAGATTGCCGCCCGACTTCTGCTGGATGCCGACCACGATGCCGAAGAAATTCGCTTCGGGGAGCGGCATGCGCTCATAGAGTTTCTGGCACGCGTCTCCCATCGAGATGCCGATCTGCTGCGACTCCACGATCGTCCTGAACTCGCTGCGCACCGGCTCCTGCGCCTCGTTGGCGATGATGCGCAGGCAGTCTCCGAGCGGAAGGCCGGCCTTGACGCCGCGCACGATGACGTCGACGGCATCGGGAAAGTTGAAGAGAAACTTGGTCTCGCGCCGCTTCTTCAGGAACGCGAGGGCCCAGCGCGGGAGGCCGAAACCACCGGCGAAGCCGAGGCCGACCGCGACCAGCGGACTGCCGCTCATCGCGAAGCCAGCGCCGAACAACACCAATCCGACTATGGCGCTGACGATCATGAACTGCCGCTTCGTCCAGGGGAGGCCGGCCTGCGAGATACGCAGCGCAAGCGGCACGTTCTTCTGCTTCTTCTGGCGAAGCTCGAGCTCCTTCAGGGTTTCCTCGACCTGCTCGCGGCGCGCCTTGGGGGCGCGGCCGGTCGCGGCCACGCGCGTGGCTGCGGGATCGGAGCGGGTCACGCTCTGCTGGCGCAGCTCGACGTGGCGCTCGCCGGAGATGATCGGATAGACGAATACCCAGATCACGCCGCCGACGGCGAACGCGACCAGGGCGAACATCGCGAGAGTTTGCATCGCCATGACGGCCGTCACTTCCTCAGCGGTTCGCCCGCGATCTCGGCGGCGTCGAGCGCCGCACCGAGCCGCTTGTCGTCGCCGAAATAGCGCGCACGCTCCCAGAACCGCGGCTGGCCGATGCCGGTCGAGCGGTGGCGGCCGATCAGCTTGCCGTGCGCGTCCTCGCCGAGCATCTCGTAGACGAATACGTCCTGCGTGATGATGACGTCGCCTTCCATCCCCAGCACCTCGGTGATGTGGGTGATGCGGCGCGAGCCGTCGCGCAGGCGCGTCGCCTGCACGATCACGTCGATCGACGCGCAGATCATCTCGCGGATGGTCTTCGAGGGCAGCGTGTAGCCGCCCATCGTGATCATCGATTCGATGCGCGAGAGGGCTTCGCGCGGCGTATTGGCGTGCAGCGTGCCCATCGAGCCGTCATGGCCGGTGTTCATCGCCTGTAACAGGTCGAACGCCTCGGGTCCGCGCACCTCGCCGACGATGATCCGCTCCGGACGCATGCGCAGGCAGTTCTTGACCAGGTCGCGCATCGTGACCTGCCCTTCGCCTTCGAGGTTCGGCGGTCGGGTTTCCAGGCGCACCACGTGCGGCTGTTGCAGCTGCAATTCGGCCGCGTCCTCGCAGGTGATGATGCGCTCGTCGTCGTCGATGTAGCGGGTGAGGCAGTTGAGCAGGGTGGTCTTGCCCGAGCCGGTGCCGCCGGAGATCAGCACGTTGGCGCGGCAGTGGCCGATGATCTTCAGCACCTCGGCGCCTTCGGGCGAGATCGAGCCGAACTTGACCAATTGGTCGAGCGTCAGCTTGTCCTTCTTGAATTTGCGGATGGTGAGCGAAGGTCCGTCGATCGCGAGCGGCGGGACGATCGCGTTGACGCGCGAGCCGTCCGGCAGGCGCGCGTCGCAGATCGGAGACGCTTCGTCGACGCGCCGGCCGATCTGGTTGACGATGCGCTGGCAGATATTGAGCAGCTGCTGATTATCGCGGAAGCGGATGTTGGTCTGCTGGATCTTGCCGCCGACTTCGATGTAGACCGTGTTGGCGCCGTTCACCATGATGTCGGCGATGTCGTCGCGTGCCAGCAGCGGCTCGAGCGGCCCGTAGCCGAGTACGTCGTTGCAGATGTCGTCGAGCAGCTCTTCCTGCTCGGCGATCGACATCACGATGCTCTTGATCGCGATGATCTCGTTGACGATGTCGCGGATTTCCTCGCGCGCGGACTCGACGTCGAGCCGCGCGAGCTGCGACAGATCGATCGCCTCGATCAGCGCCGAGAAGATCGCGCCCTTGACCTCGTAGTAGCTTTCCGAGCGGCGGGAATCACGCGCCGTCGGCACGATCGGCTTCGGACCGCGTCCGGGCGCCAGCGGCGGCGAGGTGATCGGCGCGCCGAGCCCGTCCGAGGGCATCGGCGCGAGGCCGACGTCGCTGCCGCCGCCCGAGCTCGACGGCACGTATGCGGGCTCCGGCGGCGGAGCCGCCGGTGCCGGCGCCGGACTGCGGAGGTCGGGGCCTGAGGTGGGACGCTTTCCGAACACGCTGCTCTCCGGGCCTTACTGCTTGCGCCTGAGCTTCTCGATCAGCGGAGTGAGCAGACTGCCGCGCGACCGCTTGACTTCGGTGCGGCCGGTCAGCGACTGCGCGAGCGAGCGGAACGTTTCCGCAGAGCGATGGCTGGAGGACACCTCCGCGATCATCTGCCCGTTATTGGCTGCGGTACCGAACACCTGGGGCTCGAACGGGATCGAGGCGATCGGGTCGAATTCGAGCGCCTTGGCGAAGTCCGCCGTCTTGATTTCGGGTCGCTTCGGCACGCCGACCATGTTGAGGCAGTATTGCGGACGGCTGTCGTTCGGACGCGCGGCGCGCAACAGGTCGATCAGGTTCTTGGTGTTGCGCAGATTGGCGAGATCGGGCGCGGCGACGATCAGGATGTCGTCGGCGGCGATCAGCGTGTGGCGCGCCCAGCCGGTCCACACGTGCGGCACGTCGAGCACGATGCACGGCACCGTGGAGCGCAGCACGTCGAAGGTGGTATCGAACGCCTCGGCGCCGAAGTCATACACCTTCTCGAGCGTCGCAGGCGCCGCGAGCAGGCTGAGATGGTCGGTGCACTTCGACAGAAGGCGATCGACGAAGGCGGTGTCGATGCGGTCGGGCGACATCACGGCGTCGGCGATGCCTTGCGGCGGATCCTGGTTGAAGTCGAGGCCGGCGGTCCCGAACGGGAGATCGAGATCTGCGACCACCGCGTCGAGCTTGACGTCGCGCGCGATCGAGAACGCGATGTTGTGCGCGACGGTCGAGGCGCCGACGCCGCCCTTGGCGCCGACGACCGCGAGCGTGCGGCCGACGGGCTTGGCGTCCGCGGCATAGAACAGCCCCGAGACTGCGCGGATGATGTCGAGCGTGCCGAGCGGCGTAATCAGGTAGTCGCTGACGCCGCGCCGCACCATCTCGCGGTAAAGCACGATGTCGTTCATGTGACCGACCACGACCACGCGCGTGCCGGCGTCGCAGACCTCGGCGAGGGTATCGAGGCCGGCGAGCAGCTCGTCGCCACGGCCGTCCGCCTCGATGATGACGACGTTCGGCGTCGCCGAAGCCCGGTAGGCTTCGATCGCGGCCGTCATGCCGCCCATCTGGACCTTCAGATGCGCCTTCGACATGCGGCGATCCTCGCCGGCGGACTGCATCGCGGCAGCCGTATCGGAGGAGGCGCAGAACGCCTGGATCGAGATGCGCGGTACCGGCGCGATGTGCTCTTCCTGCACCATCGCTTCGGCGTGAGAGGCGGCCGCGTCGCCTTTGAGTGCGAACTTGATCATTGGCCCACGTCGCTGATCTTGCCTTTATTGGCATCCGGGTATTGCGTCGCCGTCGCTTCGCCCTTGCGGTACTTGTCGAGCACGGTGGTGCGGCGCGAGGCGAGGACGGGCGTCTCTGCGCGCGGTTGGACCAGGTCGGCCGGTTCGGCGACCTGCGCGGCGAGATTGCGCTGCGAGGCGCAGCCGTGGTTCCAGTGTGGACGGTTGTTGGTGTGGGCGGCGTTCAGCGTCGGCCCGATATCCTCCGGCCACAGTCCGCATGGGCCGGTCTCCGCCACCATCCTGGGATAGTTCACCCGGATGGTGCCGAGCCGGACCGGGTCCCGCGTCGGCACGGGACGCATCTCGATCGAATGGCCGGGCACGCCGTTGGCGCTCAGGATCGCGCGGATCTCGCGCGCCGCGCCCGCGGCCGCGCGCTCATTGGCGCCCCCGACCGGGACCTCGATGAGCAAGCCGCCGGTCGCCTCGCGCCGCCAGGCCGGCGCCACTCCGGCGACTTCGGTGCGCTGCAGCGGGGTCAATCCGCCGCGGCGGTCGCCGATGAACACCGTCAGCGTCTGCTTGCCTTCGCGCACCGCGATCGGGTGACGCAGCCGATAGTCGTGCGAGATGCCGCCGGTCGTCTCGCTCTGCGCGACCGTCTTGCAGCCGGCGAGCATCGCGGCGAGGCTCGCGAATGCGAGCGCGCGGGCGACGGTGGGGAGTCTTTTCATGGCATTGTCCTTCGTCGCGTCCGTCAGTCGAGAATGAAGCCGTATTTGCCGTGGTAAACCGGGGCACTCGTCGGGCCCTTGGGATTCGGCGTGCCATAGATCTTGTGCAGGCGGCCGAGCAGGATCGCGGACGGATCGGATGAGTCGGCAAACCCGTCATCCGGCCGCGAGAGGTCTTTCGGCGACACCGTGCGTGCGATGTAGGGCGTGACGATCACCATCAGTTCGCTCTGGCGGTTGACGTAGTCGCGGCTCTTGAACAGCGTGCCGAGCACGGGGACCTGCATCAGCCCGGGCATGCCGCTGATCTGCTGCTTGGTCTGCTCCTGGATCATGCCGGCCATCGCGAGCGCGCCGCCGGAGGGAATCTCAACCGTGGTGTCGGCTCGCCTTGTCTTGAGCGAGGGAATCGACAAACCGCCTTGAGTGAGCGCGCCTTCCTGGGAAAGCTCCGACACTTCAGTCATGACCCTGAGACTGATGCGCCCCTCGGAAAGCACCACCGGCGTGAAGTTCAAGCTCACACCGAATTTTTTGAACGCGACCGACGGCTGGCATACGCTGCCCTGGCAGCTGATGCCCGCTACGACTGGAAATTCGCCGCCGGCCAGGAAGCTCGCGCTTTCCCCGGAGATCGCGGTCAGGTTCGGCTCGGCAAGCGTACGGATCACGCCGGTGCGCTCCATCGCGCGCAAGGTCGCGTTCACGCCCTTGAAGCCGAAGGCCATGGCATTGCCGTCGACCAGCGGCTGGCCGAGCGCCGTGAACGGGTTGGCGTTGTTGAAGTTGAACACCGTGGCGCCGTAAGTGAGGCTCGCGTTGAGATCGATGCCGAGCTGCTTGATGATATCGCGCTGCACTTCGGCGACCGTTACCTTGAGCATCACCTGATCGCCACCGCGAACAGTAAGATTGTTGACCACCTTCTCGGCGCCGCCGACCAGGCGGACCGCGACGTCGTAGGCTCGCTGCGATTCCGCCGCGTTCGCGACCGAGCCCGACAGCATGACGCCGTCGCCGACGCCGTCGATGCGCACGTCGGAATTCGGCAGCAGCTTCTGCAGCATCGCGCGCACGCCGTTGAGGTCGCGCGTGACGGCAACGTCGAAGCCCGCGATCTGCTTGCCCTCGGCGTCGAAGAAATAGATGTTGGTCTGCCCGACCGCGACGCCGATCAGATAGGCGCGGCGGGTCGAGCGCACGACGGCGTTGGCGAATTTCGGCTCCGCCACAAGCACATCCTTGATGTCGCGCGGCAGATCGATCACGATCGACTTGCCGATGCCGAGCTGCACGAAGCGCGAGCCCGAATCGGAGCCGACGACCTGGATCGGCGCGCCCGAGGAAGGTCCGATGCCGGCAGGCTCGCTCGCCTGCGCGAGGCCCGCGAAACACGCCAGCGCCACGCCGGTCAGCGCCACCCGTGCAAGATTCCACGTCGCCATATCACTCATCCCCTGCAGAACTCACTTCGGCCAAGCCCTTATTTCGGCGTCGTCACGGTGCTGACGCCGAAGCGCACCGTGTTGATGCCGCCCTTCTTGGCGCTGCGCTCGTCTTCGTTCGGAAGCGTCGAGTCGCCGGCGTCGGCGAGGCTGCGCAGCGCAAGCGAGAGCGTGCCGAGCTGGCGCGAGAGCGCGAGGGTTTCGGCCTGGCGCGGTGTCAGTTCGAGCGTCGCGGTCTTGCCGATCACGACCTTCTGTCCGTCCTTCTCGCCCAGCGTCTGGTCGATCGCGAGGATGCGGATGTTGGCCAGGATGGTTTCGGTGATGTGCGACTCGCTGCCACCGGACTTCTCGGCTTCGCGGTCGCGCCGCGACAGGATCACGTCGACGCGGTCGTTCGGCAGGATGAATCCGCCGGCGCCGGTCTCCGGCGAGATTTCGGTCGAGATCGCGCGCATGCCCTTGTCGAGCACGGCGGCCATGTAGCCCGAGCCGTTCGCCTTGATCAGCTTCGATTCGCGCAGCGGCTCGCCGACGACGAACGGGGCGCGCGCGATCGCGCCGGTCAGTTCATCGATGGCGTTCGGCCTGTCGGATTTGCGCATGAACACGGGGCTCGCGGCCTGCGTCGGCCAGAGCTGCCATTGCATGTTCTGTGCACCGATCGACATTCCGAGCGGAATGTCGGTTTTCGCCACCAGCACATCGACGGTGTCGATGGATACGGCGGGGGCAGGGGCGGCGGGCGGCGGCTCATCGCCTCCTCGCCCGGCGAGCAACGCGGCAGCGCCGCCGGCGGCGACCGCAACCACGAGAACAACCAAACGCGCGGCTTTCATACGCTTCACTTCCCACAATGACGCCGTGGCCGAAGCCGGTGACACGTGGATTTCACCACTGAACCGTCAATCCATGGTTAATGGCGCGTATCGAATTTGAGTTAACCGATTCTTGCACGACGATTTGCGCGCAAACGTCATCGAGCGCCGGCGCTGAAGCGCGGCGCGGACGCCTTTTCGGCGCAAATCACATTCCGAGCGATTTCATCCAGGGGGTATCGGGATAGATCATCAGCGCCGCGAGCGCGAGCGCGATCCCGTAAGGAATGCCGGTGTCCATGCGGTGCAGCCGCTGCGCCCATTCCTGGCTCGCGAGCGCTGCCGGCAGCGGCATCATGCGGAAGCGCAGGATCGCGATGGTCAGGATGCCGCCGAGCAGCGAGGCAACGACCAGATAGTTCGGGAGCTGATCGAAGCCGAGCCACATCGCGGTTGCGGCCGCGAGCTTGGCGTCGCCGCCGCCGATCCAGCCGCGCGCGAAGAAGACGAAAGCGACGGCAAGCACCGCCGCGGCGGCGCCGACATGCATGCCGATCTCGTAGAGCGGCATCCCGGTCATCACGGCGAGCGCGAAGAATCCCGCGATCAGCAGCAGCGAGATACGGTTGGAGATCGTCATGGTGATGAGGTCGCTCGAGGCCGCGAAGGCCATCAGCGCCGGAAACAGCAGCAGCCTGATTGCATCCACCATGGCGGAAACCTCGATCGGGGCGGCATTCACGCGGCCCGCGCCGGAAATCATACGCGCAGCAGCGTTGCCGAACGGTTAGCGCGTCGCGGGCCGGCTCTTTTCCGTTGTGCGTAGCCGCACGCTGGAACAGAGCCGGCCCGCGACGGTGCGAGACAGCGACGTGGAGGAACCGCGAAGCGTGCTTACTTCAGCGCGTCCTTCACGCTGGTGAACGTGTCGTTCAGCTTCGAACCGAGCTGACCCACGACGGTGATGATGGCGACCGAGATGCCGGCCGCGATCAGGCCGTACTCGATTGCGGTCGCGCCACGCTCATCGCGCAGGAAGGATTTCAGCATAGCCATTTAGCCTCTCCCGAATTTTTCAACGCCCAGGTCCGGACGGTCCGGCATTAGCCCGACGGTTCCAACCTACGCCCAAGGTTTGAAAATCGCGTTAGTGCGATTGGTCAAAATTGCTCGAAAGATGCGCAACAGATTTCGCGGTGATCGGGCGCGACCTGCTGACGCCTGAAAAGCGAAAGGGCCCCGGCGATCTCCGGGGCCCCTTCTATTGGCGCAGAATGCGCGAGCTTACTTCAGCGCGTCCTTCACGCTGGTGAACGTCGTGTTCAGCTTCGAACCGAGCTGGCCGACGACGGTGATGATGGCAACCGAAATGCCGGCGGCGATGAGGCCATATTCGATGGCGGTCGCGCCCGACTCGTCCTTTACGAAGCGCGTAACGAGGGTCTTCATGGTAGCTCCTATGGATCCACACGTAGCTGTCTGAGCACTTTGCGCTCGGGCTTTTGGGTTCCCGTTGCGATGGCGGCAAATTAGCAGTCATCGATTGCAACGAAGTTAACCCGGTCAATGAATATCGAGCCCCTGTCCGAGATTACCAATGTGGTTAACATCCGCTTTCTATGAAATCAGAATGTAAAAATAGCGCAATTATTTCGCTTTCTCTTCGGAATTTATCTTGTACTCTTAGGTAATAACCAGATAGTCCAACCGTATAGCCTTTGAATACGCTCGAGCGTCTCCCTGAAATGCAAAAGTCTATGCTGGCGGCGCAGGTCGTCACAGTCACGAAGACGCTGCATTTGCACTTCATTCACCAATTTGAAGTCAAATCGGCGCCAGCGGCCTGCGCAGAAGCGCTGACCCAACGATAGCCATGAGTCGGCGGAGTGTTGCGATGAAGTCGAATTTGGACCGCCGCGGGCTTGGGAACACGGCCCGGGCAGGCGCGCTTGTTCTGCTGGCGGCGGTCGCCATCCTGCCGCGCCCGGCGCTCGCCGCCGAGGCGCCGCTCAATATCGTGCTCGACCAGGCCACGATCATGCGGCTGCCCGAGAAAGTGTCCACCATCGTGGTCGGCAACCCGCTGATCGCCGACATCGCGATCCAATCGGGCGGGCTGATCGTCGTTACCGGCAAGGGATTCGGCGCCACCAATCTCATCGTGCTCGATCGCGCCGGCGCCGTGCTGATGGAGCGTCAGGTCGTGGTGCGCGGCGCGACCGACCAGACGGTGTCGGTCTATCGCGGCGCCGAGCGCGAGACCTACAGCTGCACGCCGAATTGCGAACGCCGCATCACCCTCGGCGACTCGGCCGCGTTCTTCACGGCGGTTTCCGCCCAGACCGACGCGCGCAATGCGCAGTCGAGCGTCGCCGGCACCAAGCAGTCGCGCTGATGCGGCTTTCCGCGGCATTTCGCTGCGTGGTTAGCGAAGTGTGAATGCGGCTGCGGTTCCTCCGCAGGATCGCTGCAACACTTCGACAACGTGATTTTGCTAAGCGTCAATCCGGATAGTGGTGTGTGGCGTTTTGACGACCGGTGCGCAGCGCGCCGGGCGCATCCGGAGAGTGGCGTAATGATCCAGGCGATCCGGGCTGGCCTTTCCCACCGCACCAAACGTCTCTTTCCCGCCCGGCTCTTGCGCATCAAGACGGTGCGCCGCTTCGCGCGCGGCGAAGACGGCATCGCGGCGGTCGAGTTCGGCATCGTGGCGGCGCCGTTCCTCGCGCTGATGTTCGCCATCATGGAGACGGCGATCGTCTTCTTCGCCAGTCAGACGCTGGAAACCGCGGTTGCAGATTCTGCCCGCCTCATCATGACCGGCCAGGCGCAGCAGTCGAGCTTCACGCCGGCGCAGTTCAAGACCGCGGTGTGCTCGAAGATCCTCGGCTTGTTCGACTGCGCCAACGGCATCAAGATCGACGTGAAGACCTATTCGGCGTTCTCCTCGATCAGCACCGCGAAGCCAATCGACGCCAACGGCAATCTGCTGACCAATTTCGGCTACTCGCCCGGCAATCCCGGCGACATCGTGGTGGTGCGGCTGATGTACGAGTGGCCGATCTACGTGTCGCTGCTCGGCTTCAACCTCGCCGACATGGCGAACGGCAAGAGGTTGATCATCGCCACCGCGGCCTTCCGCAACGAGCCTTACCAATGACGCCAGCCATGCACGCAGCCATCCTGATCGCGCGCGCGCGCCGGCCGATCCGCCGGCTGCTGCGCGACAAGCGCGGCGTCTCGGCAGTCGAGTTCGCGATGCTGCTGCCGCTGATGGTCACGCTCTATCTCGGTGGAGTCGAAGTGTCGCAAGCGGTCGCAATCGACCGCAAGGTCACGCTGTTGGCGCGCTCGCTCGGCGACCTCGTGGCGCAGGCGACGACGGTCACCAATTCCGACATGACCAATATCCTCAACGCCACCACGGCGATCATCGTGCCGTACGACGACGCCAAGCTGAAGATCACGGTGTCGAGCGTGACGATCGACGCGAACAGCGTGGCGAAGATCGCCTGGAGCGACACCAAGAACGGCACCGCGCGCACGGTCGGCTCGACCGTCACGTTGCCGACCGCGCTCAACACGCCGAGCTCGTCGCTGATCTGGGCGGAGTCGGAATACGCCTATACCCCCACGATTGGCTACGTCATCACCGGAACGATGAATCTGAAGGACCAGATCTACATGCGCCCGCGTCTCTCCGACACGGTCGCGCGCACGCCGTGATTCTCATTTGCGCGTGAACTTGTCCGAAAACCGGAAGCCGCTTTTCGGGATCACGCGTTCGGAATCGGCAGCGCCGTCGTCTGCTTGATCCGCTCCATCGCGAAGCGCGACGTGACGTTCTTGAGCGGGATCGCGGCGATCAGCTTCTTGTAGAACGCGTCGTAGTCCTGGATGCTCGCGACCGCGACGCGCAGCATGTAATCGACGTCGCCGGCCATGCGGTAGAATTCCATCACCTCCGGCATCGCGCGCACCGCTTCGGCGAAGCGGCCGAGCCAGTCCTCGGAATGGTCGCCGGTCTCGATTGCGACGAACACGGTGACGCCGAGCCCGATCTTTTCCGGATCGACCACGGCGACGCGCTTCTGGATCACGCCTTCGGCCTCGAGCTTCTGGATGCGCTTCCAGCACGGCGTCGAGGACAGCCCGACGCGGCTGCCGACCTCCGCGACCGAGAGCGAGGAATCCTCCTGCAATACGCCGAGTATCTTGCGGTCGATGGCGTCCATGCCACAAAGCCCCAGTTTTCGAGACGATCCATTCCGTCGTAGGCGGCGACTTGGAATATCATTCTTATTTGACGGTCATATCTGTTCTTATAGAGAAGAATATTCTATTTCAAGCGGGAAATTGACCCGAGGCCACGCCATGAACCCGCTGTCCCTGTTCCGCACGTTGCGCCCGCTGGCTGCCGCCGCGCTGCTGTCGCTGGCGCTTGCCGTGCCGGGCCATGCCGAGGACGCGACGCCGCTCGTGTCGACCGGCTGGCTGAAGCAGCATCTGAAGGACCCGAACGTGCTGGTGCTCGACATCCGCTCCGCCATCGACGGCGGTGGCGTCGAGGCCTACCAGAAGGGGCACATCCCGGGGGCGGTGCACAGCGACTACGACAAGGCCGGCTGGCGCGTCACGCGCGGCGGCGTGCCGTTCATGCTGCCGACGATCGCCGAATTGGAGAAGCTGATCGGCGAAACCGGCATCGATGAAGATACCCACGTGGTCGTCGTTCCGGCCGGTGTGCATTACACGGATTTCGGGTCGGCGGCGCGCACCTACTGGACCTTGAAGGTCGCGGGCGTGCCGAACGTGTCGATCCTCGATGGCGGCTTTGCGGCATGGGCCGCGGAGAAGAACGGGATCGAGACCGGCGCGAGCAAACCGTCGCCGAAGATCTTCACAGCGACGCTGAACAAGTCGTTGTTCGTCGATGCACGCGAGGTGGAGGCGATCGAGCGCGACGGCGGCGCGACCCTGGTCGATGCGCGGCCCGCCTCGTTCTTTGCCGGCAAGGAGAAGGCGCCCGCGTCGCAGGCCTACGGTCACATTCCGGGCGCCGTGAACCTCGACAGTGCGACCTTCTACGACGCGAAGACCAACCGGTTGAAGCCGCAGGCCGAGCTTGCCTCGCTCGCCGCGAGCGCGGTGCCGGTCGGGCCGACGGTTGCTTACTGCAACACCGGCCACTGGGCCGCGACCGACTGGTTCGTGCTGTCGGAAGTGCTCGGGCGCAAGGACGTGAAGCTCTACTACGGCTCGATGGTCGACTGGACCTCGGACGCCAGCCGCCCGCTTGCCTCCGCCCGCACCAAGTGGGATGACCTGAAGAAGAAGCTTGGCTTCGGGTCGTAATTTCCGGCGAGACTCATGAGTACGACGACGCTTGAGGCCCCGGCCGCGTTGCCGCGGCTCGACTGGCCGTTTCTAACCGCTGCCGTTCTCGGAACGGCCGTCCTGGTCGCGCTCACCTGGCTTGACGGGCATCCGGCGTCGGCCGCGCTGGTCATCCTCGGCTTCGCGCTTGGCGCCGCGTTCCTCAAGACCGAATTCTCTTTCACCGCCGCGTGGCGGCGCTTCCTCGTCAAGGGCGAGGCCGGCGGCATGCTCGGCGCGCTGCTGCTGACCGCGGTTGCGGCACTTGTGATCGTGCCGGTGGCCGCGCTGGTGCCGGGTTTCGGCGGCGCCATCGCGCCGATCGGGCCGTCGCTGGTCGTCGGTGCGTTCGTGTTCGGCATCGGGATGCAGCTGGCCAACGGCTGCGGCTCCGGCACGCTCTACACCGCGGGTGGCGGATCGGGCCGCATGCTGATCACATTGGCGCTGTTCATCGTCGGCAGCGTGATCGGCAGCCTGCATCTGCCCGCGTTTCTTCGCCTCGGCGGCATCGATCCGGTGCTCGCCTCGACCTATTTCGGGCCGTGGGGCGGGCTTGCGGTGACGCTCGCGAGCATCGCGCTGGCGGCGCTGCTGATCGTCGCGTTCGCGCGCTCGCGCGGCGCGGGCTTCACGCCGCGCCCGCTGATCATCGTCGGCGCGGTCGCGATCGGCGTGCTCTCGATCGGCGTGTTCCTCGCAGGCCATCACCCCTGGAGCGTCACGTTCGGCTTCACGGTGTGGGGCGCCAAGCTTGCCGCGCTGGGCGGTGTCGATTTTTCCGGCGCGGAGTTCTGGCAATGGCCGGGCCCGAAGCGCGCGCTCGCCGAGTCGATCCTCTCCGACACCTCGAGCTTGACTGATCTCGGCATGATCCTCGGCGCAATGGCGGCCGCGGCAGCCTCCAAGCCGTTCGCCCGCACGGCGTGGCCGCCGGCGCGCTCGCTGATTGCGGCCGCCATCGGCGGTCTCCTCATGGGCTGGGGCGCGCGCATCGGCTTCGGCTGC
>DATEKY010000107.1:0-7729 GCA_035277225.1 Xanthobacteraceae bacterium | reverse complement strand
AAGACCGTTCATGCCTGATCGCGGCCCTGTCCTTTTTGTCGATGACGAAGCGTCGATGCGCGAAGCGGTCACGCAATGGCTCGAGCTTGCCGGATTCGACCTGGTCGCGCACGACAATGCCGCCGCCGCGCTCGATCACCTGAGCCGCGACTTCCGCGGGGCCCTGGTCACCGACCTTAAGATGGAGGGCATGGACGGGCTGGCGCTGCTGCGCCGGTCCCAGGAGGTCGATCCGGAACTGCCGGTCGTCGTCATCACGGGTCACGGCGACGTCGAGACCGCGGTCGAGGCGATGCGACTGGGCGCCTACGATTTCATCGAGAAGCCGTTCGCGCCAGAGCGGCTGCTCGAGATCGTGCGCCACGCCAGCGAGAAGCGGGCGCTCGTGCTGGAGAACCGGCGACTGCGCCGCGCCGTGAACGAGCAGACGCTCGCCTCGCGCATCATCGGCAATTCGCGCGCGGCTGAGACCCTGCGCTCCTCGGTCGCCGAGCTTGCCGGTACCGACGTGAGCGTCATCCTGTGCGGCGAGACCGGTACCGGCAAGGACCTGGTCGCGCGCTGCCTGCACGATTTTGGGCGGCGCCAGAAGGGCAACTACGTCGCGATCAATTGCGCCGCCGTTCCCGATACCATGGTCGAGAGCGAGTTCTTCGGGCACGAGGCGGGTGCCTTTACGAGCGCCGTGAAGGCGCGCGCGGGCAAGATCGAACACGCCAACGGCGGCACGCTGTTCCTCGACGAGATCGACTCGATGCCGCCGGCGATGCAGGGCAAGCTGTTGCGCGTGCTGCAGGAGCGCTCGGTCGAGCGCCTCGGCTCGAACCATACTGCGGCGGTCGATATCCGCCCCATCGCGGCGAGCAAGATCGATCTGCGCAAGGCGAGCGACGAGGGCAAGTTCCGGCTCGATCTTTACTACCGTCTTTCCGTCGTCGAGCTGACCATCCCGCCGCTGCGCGAGCGGCGCGACGACATTCCGCTGCTGTTCGAGTACTTCGCATCCGTGGCGGCGCAGGCGCATGGGCGCGAGCCGCGCCCGGTGTCGGCCGCGACGGTCGCAGGCCTGATGGCGCAGGACTGGCCCGGCAACGTGCGCGAGCTGCGCAACGCCGCGGAGCGCTATGCGCTGGGACTCGGCGCGCGTCCGCCGTCGGGCGAGGCGAAGCAATCGCTCGCCGGCCAGGTGGAGGAGTTCGAGCGGATGGTGATCGAACGCGCGCTCGCGCAGAGCGGCGGCAAGATCAACACCGTGATGGAACAGCTCGACATTCCGCGGCGAACGCTGAGCGAGAAAATGGCCCGCCTCGGGCTCGACCGGCAGCGCTTTGCCAACAACGACCGGCCGAAATCCGCCGACGAGAAAATCTCGACCGGCGGATCGCCGCCGAAGCGCTGAATTCGCCACGCGGCCGGCTTTATAACGAATTGAATTAGTTAGAATATTTTCACCACCCCGGCGCCGGAGCTGGCACGCGGGTTGCTCTCCAGAATGCTCACCAAGGGCGGCAGGAAGTCCGCCTTCTCGCCAATGAAGCGGGTGCGGGGCGTCGGGAGTGGGTGGATTTGATCAGGGTTTGGCAGGGCGACATGCGCTGGCCGGTTCGAATGCCGGAACGGCGTTATTCGCGCGCGCGATCCCCGCGGTGCTGGCGCTGACCATGCTGGCCGGCTGCACAGTCGGGCCGGACTTTCTGGCCCCCACGCCGCCCCCCGTCGAGGGCTATCTGCCCGGCCGCGCCGACCGGGCCGCGGGCGTCGCGACCGTGCGCGGCGCCGATGTGTCCGAGCGCTGGTGGAAAGTGTTCCGCTCGCGCGCGCTCAACCGGTTGATTCAGGACGGCATCGACAACAATCAGGACCTCGCCGCCGCGGAGGCCGCCGTGCGCGCCGCGCAGGCCAATGCGCTGTCGCTGCGCGCTACGCTGTTTCCGGTGATCAACGCGTCGTTCGACGCGAGCCGCCAGCTGACCCCGACGCAGACGCTGCAGAGCAACGCCGCCTCCGGCGCCGACACCTACAGCCTGCACACGCCGCAGGTGAGCGTGTCGTTCGTGCCCGACGTGTTCGGCGGGACGCGGCGCGCCGTGGAGTCCGCGCAAGCCCAGGCCGACGCCGCCGCCTTCCAGCGGGAGGCCGTTTACACCACGCTGGCGTCGAACATCGCGCTCGCCGCGATCCAGGAAGCCTCGTTGCGCGGACAGATCGCAGCGACGACGCGCCTGATCGGCATCCAGACCCAGCTGCTTGACATCCTGCGGCGGCAGAACGATCGCGGCCAGATCGCGCTGCCCGACGTCGTGGCGCAGGAAACCGCGGTGGCGCAGGCGCGCCTGCTGCTGCCGCCGCTGGAAAAACAACTCGCACAGCAACGCAATTTGCTCGCAACACTGACGGGTCGGTTTGCGAGCAATGGTCTGCCGGCGGCTTTCGAGCTGCAATCTTTCGGACTCCCTCCAAGATTGCCGCTTAGCCTGCCGGCAGACCTCATTCGACAGCGGCCGGACATCCGCGTCGCCGAGGCCAACCTGCACGCCGCCAATGCGCAGATCGGCGTCGCGATCGCCAACCGCCTGCCGCAGATCACGCTGACCGGAAACGCCGGCAGCACCGCGGACTCGATGGCGCGGCTTTTTTCTCCGGGCACGCTCTTTTGGACCATCGCCGGCAACGCGACGCAGACGCTGTTCGACGCGGGCGGGCGCTTCTACAAGCAGCGCTCGGCCGAGGAGCTGACCGCGCAGGCCGCCGCGCAATATCGCCAGACCGTGCTGGCCGCGTTCCAGAACGTCGCCGACGTGCTGCGTGCGCTGCAGGCCGACGCGCGCGCCATCACGGCTGCGGCTGCAGCCGAAGAAGCCGCGAGCCGCAGCATCGATCTCGTGCGCCGCCAGGTCGAGCAGGGTCAGGTCTCGAGCCCTGTTCTGCTCAACGCCCAGCAAGCCTATCTGCAAACCTCGCTCGCCCGCGTCCAGGCGCAGGCCGCGCGCCTTGCCGACACCGTCGCGCTCTATCAGGCGCTCGGCGGCGGCTGGTGGAATCGCAAATTGCCCGAGGCACTTACTCAATGACGTTTGGTTTCAGCAAATACGATGCGAACACGGCGTTGATCGGCGCGCTTCTGCTTGGCGCAATGGGCGGCCTCGTCATGTTCGCGGTGCCGCACACCAAGGCCGCGGAAGTCGCCGCGGTCGACGTCGGCGCCAAGGCAGACAAGAAGAACCCCGACAATGTCCGGGTCGGCGCCGAGCAACTGCATCAGCTCGACATCGTGCCGGTGAAGACCGCCGAATTCCGCGTGCAGAAGCTCGCCATCGGGCAGATCGCGTTCAACGAGGACGCCAGCACCGTGGTGCTGACGCCGTTCTCGGGGCGCGTGACGCGGCTGATCGCCAAGGTGGGAGACGAGGTCAAGCGCGGCGATCCGCTGTTCGAGATCGACAGCCCGGAAGTCGTGCAGGCGCAGACGGACTTGATCGCGGCGCTGCACGGGATCACCAAGGCGAAAGCGCAGGTCGCGCTGGCGAAGCGCGTGTTCGACCGCCAGACCTCGCTACTCGCCGACAAGGCGACCTCGATGCGCGAGGTCGATCAGGCGCGCAACGATTTCGCCGCCGCCGAGTCCGATCTCGCGACCGCGCAAGGCACGCTCACCGCCGCACGCAACCGGCTGCGCGTGATCGTCGGGCGCGACCAGGGCGAGGTCGAGCGACTCGAACGCGAACGCGTGGTCAATCCGCTCATCACCATCAACGCGCCGATCGATGGCACCGTGATCGCCCGCAAGGTTGGGCCGGGACAATACGTGCGCAGCGATGCGGCCGATTCCCTCTATTCGATCGCCGATCTGTCGACGATGTGGCTGAAGGCAAACGTCCCCGAAAGCGAGATCGTGCATGTCCGTGTCGGCCAGGAGATCGAGGTGCGGCTGACCGCCCTGCCCGACCGCCTGATCAAGGCGCGCATCAGCGCAGTCGGCGCGGCATCGGACTCGGCGACTCGGCGCGTGATGGTGCGCTCGGAAATCCCCAATCCGGATCGCGTGCTGAAATCCGAGATGTTCGCAAGCTTCAAGATCACCACGCAGGGCGGCGAGCCGTGCGCAGTGGTGCCGATCGCAGCCGTCATCCGCGACGGCGAGGTGGCGAGCGTCTGGGTGCAGCGCGAGCCGATGACGTTCCAGCGCCGCAGGGTGAAGGTCGGGCTGGAGCGCGACGGCCTGGTGCAGATCCTCGACGGGATCACGGCCGGCGAACAGGTGGTCGGACGCGGCGCCGTGTTCGTGGACAACGAATCGCGCAGCTGATCGCGCCGGCCGGCTGACCCGATGTTGCGTAGCCTGATCGCCCTGTGCCTCGCCCGGCGCCCGCTGGTGCTGGTCGCGTTCGCGGTGTTCCTCGGGATCGGCTACGCGGCGTTCACCACGCTCAACATCGAGGCCTATCCGGATCCGGCCCCGCCGATCATCGAGCTGATCGCGCAGTGGCCCGGGCAGTCGCCCGAGGAAGTCGAGCGCTACGTCACCATCCCGATCGAGATCGCGGTGTCTTCGACGCCGGGGCTGAAGTTCCTGCGCTCGAACACCGTCTACGCGCTTGGCTTCATCCGGCTGCAGTTCGAATACGGCCGCGACTATCATTTCGTGCGCCAGCAGACGCTGAACCGGCTGAAGGACGCGGTGCTGCCGTCCGGCGTGACGCCGGTGATCTCGCCGGCCGGCGGCATCGGCGAGATCATGCGCTATCAGCTCAAGGGTCCGCCGACGATGTCGCTGACCGAGCTGAAGACCATCCAGGACTGGGTGGTCGAGCGGCGGCTGCGCACCGTGCCGGGCATCGCGGACATTTCGGTGCTCGGCGGCAAGACCAAGGAATTCCAGGCCGAGATCGATCTCAACAAGCTGATGGCCCATGGCCTCACGCTGCCGCAGATCATTACGGCGATCTCGGCCGGCAACTCCAATGTCGGCGGCCGCACCATCTCGATGGGTGAGCAGTCGGTCAACGTGCGCGGGCTCGGTGTCATCGGATCGCTCGACGACATCCGCAACATCGTGCTCACCCAGCAAGGCGGCGTGCCAGTTCTGCTCTCCGATGTTGCCAAGGTGCAGGTCGGCTTCACCCCGCGGCTCGGCATCGCCGGGCGCGACGAGACCACCGACATCATCTTTGGCATCGTGCTGATGCAGAAGCTCGAGCGCACCATGGACGTGGTGCAGCGCGTGCGCGCCGCGGTCGAGAAGCTCAACACCGACGGCACGCTGCCGCCCGGCGTCAAGGTCGAGCCGTTCTACGATCGCGGCGATCTCGTCGCCGTCACGGTGCGCACAGTGATGCACAACCTGGCCTTCGGCATTGCCCTCATTTTCTTGATCCAGTGGGTGTTCCTCGGCGACCTGCGCTGCGCGCTGATCGTCGCGGCGACCATCCCGGTCGCGCTGTTCCTCGCGGCCATCATCACGGTGCTGCGCGGGGAATCCGCCAATCTCCTGTCGGTCGGCGCGATCGACCTCGGCATCATCGTCGACGCCACCGTGATCATGGTGGAGAACATTTTTCGCCACCTCGCGCACCCGCCGGAGCCGGGCGAAGGCGACTCCTCGCAGGTGACCAAGATCGATCGCGTGCTGATCGGCGCAATCGAGGTCGACAAGGCGATCCTGTTTTCGGTCATCATCACGATCGCGGCCTTCCTGCCGCTGTTCACCATGCAGGGCGTCGAGGGGCAGATCTTCGGCCCGATGTCGCGCACCTATGCGTATGCGCTGCTCGGCGCCGTCATCGCAACCTTCACGGTGACGCCGGTGCTCGCCTCGCTGTTGCTCCCCGCACGCGTGAGCGAGGCCGAGACCTTCGTGGTGCGCGGCATCCGCCGCGTTTACGCGCGCGCACTTCACGTGGCGGTGGGCAGTTATCGTGCCGCCGCCGTCATCGCGCTGGCGTTCCTGCTGCTGTGCGGCGTGCTCGCCGCGCGGCTCGGCAACGAGTTCCTGCCCAAGCTCGAAGAAGGCAACATGTGGATCCGCGCGATGTTGCCGCCGACCGTGACGCTCGAGGCTGGCATGACCAGCGTCGCGCGCATCCGCGACATCATCCGCAGCTATCCGCCGGTGCGCACGGTCGTCTCCGAGCAGGGACGCGGCGAGGACGCGACCGATCCGGACGGCTCGTTCGTCGCGGAATTCTTCGTGCCGCTCAAGCCGATGGACGAATGGCCGGCCGGCATGACCAAGGAAAAGCTGGTCAGGGAGCTGAGCACGCGGCTCGAGAAGGAATTCGTCGGCGTCGACTTCAATTTCTCGCAATACATCCAGGACAACATCGAGGAAGCGGTGTCCGGCGTGAAAGGAGAGAACTCGGTCAAGATCTTCGGCCGCGACCTCGCAGAACTGGAGCGGCTGTCGAAAGCCGTGAAGACCGAGATCGCCGAGGTGCCGGGCGTGCGCGACCCGGGCGTGTTCAACCTGCTCGGCCAGCCGAACCTCGTGGTGCGCATCGACCGCGCCAAGGCGGCGCGCTTCGGCTTCTCGGTCGCCGACATCAACGCCGTGGTGCAGGCGGCGATCGGCGGCCAGGAGGTCACCCGCGTCTACGAGGGTGAGTATAATTTCGCCATGACGGTGCGGCTCGCGCCGGAGTTTCGCGGCAACGTCGATGCGATCCGCTCGATTCCCGTGGCGCTGCCGAACAACGATCCGAAATCGCCGCCCGCTTACATTGCGCTCGGCGACCTCGGCGAGGTGAAGCTCGAGAGCGGCGCGTCCTATATCTATCGCGAGAACTCGCAGCGCTTCGTCCCGCTAAAATACAGCGTGCGTGAGCGCGATCTCGGCTCGACCGTCGCCGAGGCGCAGAAGCGCATCGCTGACAAAGTGCCGCTGCCGCAGGGCTACAAGCTCGACTGGGCCGGCGAGTTCGGCGCGCTGGTCGAGGCGCAGAAGCGGCTCGCCGTCATCGTGCCGATCAGCCTGCTCTTGATCTTCATGCTGCTCTACAGCCTGTTCAACTCGGTGCGCGACTCGCTGCTCGCGCTCTCCGGCATTCCGTTCGCAATCTGCGGCGGGGTTCTCGGGCTCACGGTTGCGGGACTGAACTTCAGCATCTCGGCCGCGATCGGCTTCATCTCGCTGTTCGGCGTCTCGGCGATGGACGGCATCCTGCTCATCTCCTACATCCGGCGCAATCTCGAGCATGGCGACACGGTGGAGACCGCAGTGCTCGCGGCCGGCGAGACGCGCATGCGCCAGATCTTCATGACCGGGCTCTCGGCCTGCATCGGGCTGGTTCCGGCGGCGATCTCCAACGGCATCGGCTCACAGGTGCAGCAGCCGCTCGCCTGCGTCATCGTCGGCGGCATGCTGCTCTCGCCGATCTGCAGCCTGCTGGTGATCCCGATCTTCGCGCGGCTGTTCATGCCGGGGCCGCGCAAGGCAGACTCGGCCGAACCCGCGGCCGCTGTGGAGGCGGCGACGGACCCGGCCTGAAACGCGTCAGAGGGAGTCGACATGGAGCAAACCGCCGCGGCGAAAATCCACCTTCACGATGACGACAAGCACCTGCTGCACGAACTGCGCGCCACGCGCCGTGCCCATCGCAAAGCCAGGGGATCGCGGCGCGGGCTGACGCTCGGCCAGCGCGTCGCCGACACCGTTGCGGCCACGATGGGCTCGTGGACCTTCATCATCATCCAGTCCGTCGTGCTGCTGCTCTGGATCGTCCTCAACATCACC
>DATEKY010000106.1:0-2945 GCA_035277225.1 Xanthobacteraceae bacterium | reverse complement strand
CCTCAGGCTATGCGCTCGCGGTCGCGATCTTCGGCGGCTTCGCACCGTTCATCTCGGTGTGGCTGATCAGCACGTTCAACTCGCCGATCGCGCATTCGTTCTATCTGGTCGCGGCGGCGATCGTCTCGACCGCGGTGATCTTCACCTTGCGCGAGACCGCGCACGAGGAACTCGGTTAGCGCATGCTGATCGCGTTCAAAGGCAAGCGCGTGATCGTGGCCGGTGCCGCGCGCGGCATCGGTCACGCCATCGCGGTCGAATTCGCCGAGAACGGCGCCGACGTCATCGCCTGCGACCGGCTCGTCGAGGAGGTCGAAAAATTCGCCGGGCCGGTGAAGGGCGGCGGAAACATCCGCGCGGCGAAAGTCGACGTCACCGACAAGGCCTCGATCGACGCGGTGGTGGCCGGCGCCGGCGGTCCGATCGACGTGCTGGTTTACGTGGCGGGCGGCATCCGCGGGCAGAGGCCGAAGCCGCTCGAGGACGTCCCGGTCGAGGACTTCCACCAGATCGTCGATGCCAACCTCACCGGCGCGTTTTTGTTTGCGCAGGCGGTCGCACCCGGCATGAAGCGCGCCCGCAAGGGCCGCATCGTCACGATCTCGAGCCGCGCTGCGCTCGCGCCGAGCCTGACCGGCATCCAGGCCTACGCGTCGGCGAAGCACGGCCAGCTCGGCCTGGTGCGCCAGCTCGCGCACGAGCTCGGCCAGTTCGGCATCACGGTGAACACGATCGCGCCCGGCTTCCTGCGCACCAGCCCGGATTACGAGCCGCAATGGGAAGGCTGGGGACCCGAGGGACAGAAGCAGTTCGTCGAACGCATCGCCATGCGCCGGATGGGGACCCCGCAAGACATCGCGCATGCTGTGCTGTTTCTTGCATCGGACTATGCTTCATGGATCACCGGACAGATTTTGCCGGTGATGGGATCCCCAAGTTAGGCACTGCAGGAGGCCAAAAATGAACGAACAAAAACCACTGGAACCGTGGCAGTGGCCGGAAGAGCACTGGCGCAAGCTGGTCAACCAGGTGCGCGCCGGGCGCAGCTATCGGCCGAAGGCCTGGAAGGATGGCGCGCGCTGCGCTTTTGCGATCTCGTTCGACAGTGATCACGAGACCAACGAGTTGCGCGACGGCGGCAAGTCGATTGGCCGCATGGCCTGGGGCCAGTTCGGCAACCGCGTCGGCGTGCCGCGCATCCTGAAGATGCTGAAGCGGCACAACGTGCCGGCGACGTTCTATGTGCCCGCCGTGGTCGCCCTGCTCTATCCCGACGAGCAGCGCCAGGTGATCGCCGAGGGGCACGAGATCGGCATCCACAGCTGGATCCACGAGCTCAATTCGGTGCTCTCCTACGAAGCGGAAAGCGACATCATGCACCGCGCCGCCGACACGCTTGAGAAGATCACCGGCGTGCGCCCGGTCGGGGCGCGCACCGCCTCGTGGGACTTCTCGCCGCACACGCTGCGCATCACCAAGGAGATGGGGATGCTCTACGACTCCTCGCTGATGGCGGACGAGGACTGCTACGAGTTGCTGCTCGACGGCGAGCCGACCGGCGTGGTCGAGCTTCCGGTCGAATGGATTCGCGACGACGCCGTGTATTTCATGATGCACCGCTTCCAGAACCTGCGGCCGCAGATGCCGGTGGAGGCCGTGTTCGACATCTTCCGCCGCGAGTTCGACATGGCCTACGAGGAAGGCGGCATCTGCCAGATCACCACGCACCCGCACTTCATCGGCTACCGCTCGCGCATCTGGATCATCGAGGAGCTGATCCGCCATGCCAAGTCGCGGCCGGGCGTGTGGTTCGCGACCCACGCGCAGGTCGCGGCCTACGCCAAGGAGCACGCGGAATAGTCGCGCGATCGCTGCGCATCGCGCGCACAAGTTTCACCGCAACGGCCTGCGAGCGCGTCGGGCGTGCCGTGTCGTCATCGTGTGACGGACGGGGCTTGCGCGCGCCGCGCCGGACCGTCATTTTCCCGGCACTTGCATCGGCATCGAAGGACATCCAATGCGCATTGCCGTCGTCGCGGACATTCACGGCAATGTCCGCGCGCTCCGCGCCGTGATGGACGACCTCCGCGAGGTCGCGCCCGACCGCGTGATCAATCTCGGCGACTGCGTCTCGGGTCCGCTCGAAGCCGCCGAGACCGCCGACCTGCTGATCAGCCTCGCCTGGACCACCGTGCGCGGCAATCACGACCGGCAATTGCTCGATCGCCCGGCCGAGCAGATGGGGCCTTCGGACCAGGCGGCGTTCGCCGAGCTGAAGAGCCATCACAAGGGCTGGCTCTCATCGCTGGAGGAGAGCGTCGAGTTCGAAGGCCTGCTGTTCTGTCACGGCACGCCGGACAGCGATCACGTCTACCTCTGCGAGACCGTCGAGCCCGACGGCCGCGTGCGGCTCGCTTCGCGTGGAGAGATCAACCGCCGCCTCGCCGGCGTGCAGGTGCCGATCGTGCTGTGCGGGCACAGTCACATGGTGCGCTGCGTCGGGCTCGATCAGGACCGGCTGGTGGTCAATCCCGGCAGCGTCGGCCTGCAGGCTTACACCGACACGGAGCCGGTGCGACACGGGATGGAGATGGGCGCGCCGCACGCACGCTACGCGGTGCTCGAGCGCAAGAAGGCGGCGGACCCGTGGCGGGTCACGTTCCGCGTGGTCGCCTATGACTGGGACGGCGCCGCCGCGCGCGCGAAAGCGAAGGGCCGCGAAGACTGGGCGCATGCGTTGAAGACGGGGTACACAGCTGTGTAGGGTTGGCAAAGTCCGGTAGCCCGGATGGAGCGAAGCGAAACCCGGGATCGGCGTCAGTCGGCAACCCGCATTCCGCTTCGCTCCATGCGGGCTACGAACCGCTACTTCCCGCCCCTCGCCTCCAATATTCGCGCCATCCCGGCAAAGCCGCGCCGCTCCGCATGCTGCAACGGCGTCACCT
>DATEKY010000105.1:0-8586 GCA_035277225.1 Xanthobacteraceae bacterium | reverse complement strand
TGAATGCCTCGGCGAGCTTCGGCTCGTCGCGATAGACCGCCGACATCAGCGAGAAGCCGCCGGCCATGAACACCGGACTATCCTCGATGGCGAACACAGCGGCCTGCTCAGCCGTCATCGAGAAGGTGTGCTTCTCCTTGTCGTAGGTCACGAAGCCGGAGGCGGCCTGCGCCGAGAGCCACTCGCGCACCAGGCGCTCATGCGTGCCGGTCTTCTCGGCGAGTTGCGAGGGCGTCGCCGCGCGTTCTGACAGCGCACGGAACAGGCCGAGCTTGTCGCCGAGGATGACGAGGGCGGCATTCGATGCGGCGCCGAGCTCGTTCACCACGGTGCCGAGCAGCGGTTCGAGTTTGGTCATGTCGAGGTTCATGGGTCGGGTCCTTCGGGTCATGGGGGCGCACGCGGCGCCGTCGGGGCGCGACATAGGGCCTGATGGACTTTCGCCGTGAGAGGCAGAATGGTCGGAACCGTGCCAGTTGAGCCATCCGGCCCCGTCAGCCTATGAGCAAGGCCATCCACGTCAGCATCGTGCTGTTTCCGGAGTGCGATCCCTCGATCGTCTACGGCGTGTTCGACACGCTCTGGGCGGCGGGACGCACCTGGCCGAACATCCCGGGCGGCAGCGAGCCGTTGTTCGAGCCGCGGCTGGTCGCGGCCGAGGCCGGGCCGATGACTTTGATTACGGGCGTCAGCGTCATCCCGCAGGACGCCATTGCCGACGTCATGCGAACCGACATCGTGTTCGTGCCGAACGTGATGCTCGAATCGGCCGAGAGCGTCCGCAAGCTCGACCGGCGGACCATCGGCTGGATCAGGCAGATGCACGCCGCCGGCGCGCAGCTGTGCGCCTCGTGCGGCGGTGCACTCGTGCTGGCCGAAGCGGGCGTGCTCGAGGGCGGGGAGGCGACAACGCACTGGGCCTACGCGCCGCTGTTCCGCGAGCTGTTTCCCGGTGTGACGCTGCACGTCGAGCGGCTGCTGGTGCAATCCGGCCCGGGCCACAGTGTGGCGTGCTCGGGCGGCGCCTCATCGTGGCAGGATCTGGCGCTGCTGCTCGTCGCAAAGCACGGCGGCACCACCGAAGCGATCCGCATGTCGAAGCTGTTTCTCTACCAATGGCACCGCGACGGCCAGCTGCCCTACGCGTCGATGGTGCAGAACGCCAATCATGGCGACGGCATCATCCTGCGCTGCCAGCAGTGGATCGCCCAGCATTACGAGCGGCAGGACATCGTGGCGCAGGTGGTGCGCGAGTCGGGGCTGCCGAAGCGCTCGTTCGACCGGCGCTTTCGCGCCGCGACCGGCTACTCGCCGCTCGCCTACATCCAGACGCTGCGCGTGGAGGAGGCAAAGCAGCTGCTCGAGACCAGCACGATCGCGGCCGAACATGTCGGCCGCGCGGTCGGCTACGAGGATGCCGCCTCATTCAGACGGCTGTTCCGGCGTCTCACCGGCATGGCGCCTGGTGACTATCGGCGCAAATTCCAGCCGCCAAGCATCGTGACGCGGGCAACGCCATCGCGCACGCCGCAGCCGCGCGGCGTGCGCCCGGCCAATCGCGATGTGAAACAGCGCGGCGCGGTGACCCGCGCCCGCGCAGCGGTGCGCGGCTAGTTGAGCTGCCCGATCTCGGTCAGGAACTTGCGGCAGTTGCCGCTCAGCCGGGTCTTGTTCTCCTGCAGGCAACCCAGAACCATCATGTCGCCCTGGCCGAAGAACTTGCTGCACATCTTGCGTGAATCGCTGCCGCAGGCCCGGTCGCCCCGCTTGCGCACGTCATCCTGCGCGGACGCAAAACTGGACGCGAATACGGTGAGCGAGAGCGCAATGGTCGCGAACAGGCAGCTGCGAGAGAAAGTCACTGGGCGCCTCCGGCTTCGTTTCGTGAGGTGGGGACGATACCACGCACCACCGCGTGGAACGCTGCCTTAATCTGGGGATACGGCAATTAGCCGGGAACCGTTGCGCGGACGCACCAGTGCCGCCGCGCCACGGAATCGCCCAAGACAGGCGCGTCACAGCGTGTGGCGCGCCTTGGCATCCTGGATGGCCTGCCACACCCGCTCCGGTGTTGCCGGCATGTCGATATTGTCGATGCCGAACTCCGCGAGCGCATCCGCGATCGCGTTCATCACCGACGTCAGCGCGCCGGCGCAGCCGGCCTCGCCGCAGCCCTTCACGCCGAGCGGGTTGTTCTTGGCCGGTACCGGGAGGCTCTCGAAGCCGATCTCGGGCATGTCGCCCGCGCGCGGCATCGCGTAGTCCATGTAGGAGCCGGTGAGGAGCTGGCCGTCGACATCGTAGGCGGTCTTCTCCATCAGCGCCTGGCCGATGCCCTGCACCACGCCGCCATGTACCTGTCCGGCGACCAGCAGCGGATTGACGATGGTGCCGAAGTCGTTGACCGAGTTGTAGCTGACGACCTCGATCTCGCCGGTGTCGGGGTCGACCTCGACCTCGGCGACATGGCAGCCGTTCGGGAATACGGACTGGATCGGCTCGGCGGTGACGTGCCTGACACTCAGGCTGTTCGGCACGCCCTCGGGCAGCTTCAGGGAGCGCAATTTATCGGCGAGCTCCATGATGCCGATCGAGCGGTCGGTGCCGGCGATGGTGAAGCGTCCGTTGCCGAACTCGATGTCGCCGGCCGAGGCCTCGAGCACGAAGCCGGCGATCTGCTTGCCCTTCTTGATCACCTCGTCGGCGCCCTCGAGGATCGCGGTGCCGCTCGCATACATCGACCGCGAGCCGCCGGTGCCGCCGCCGGCGAGCAGTTCGTCGCTGTCTCCCTGCAGCAGCTTGATGCGGTCGAACGGCACGCCGAGCTTTTCGGTCAGCACCTGCGCGAACGGCGCGGCGTGGCCCTGGCCGTAGTCGAGCGTGCCGGTGACGATGGTGACGTCGCCGTTGTCCTCGAAGCGGATGCCGCCCATCTCCTTGTTCGGCGGCGCGGTGACTTCCAGATAGCTGCCGAGCCCGAGCCCGCGCAGTAGCCCACGCTTCTTCGACTCGCGCTTGCGCTGCTTGAAGCCCTTGACGTCGGCGATCTCGAGGGCGCGCTCGAACACGGCGGGGAAGTCGCCGCTGTCGTACTGCATGCCGGACGAGGCCTTGTAGGGGATTTCCTTCGGCTTGATCTGGTTGCGGCGGCGCAGCGCGAAACGGTCGATGCCCATCTCGTCCGCGGCGCGATCGATCAGCCGCTCCATGTAGTAGTTGCCTTCGGGGCGTCCGGCGCCGCGATAGGCCGAGACCAGCACTGTGTTGGTGAACATCACCTTGGTGGCGACCTCGATCAGCGGCACCTTGTAGACGCTCACCGCGTTTTTCACGATGTTCAGGGTCGACATCAACGGCGAGACCGGACCGAGATAGCCGCCGGTGTTGCCGTAGCCGGTGAAGCGCGCGGCAAGGAACTTGCCCTTCTCGTCGAGCGCCAGCTCGCCGACGAACTCATGGTCGCGGCCGTGATGGTCCGAGACGAAGCTCTCGAAGCGGTCCGCGGTCCACTTCACCGGCCGGCCGAGCTCCTTCGCGGCATGCAGGATCGGCACGTATTCGGGATAGACCGCGGCCTTCATGCCGAACGAGCCGCCGACATTGCCGGTCAGCACGTGCACCTTGTCGCCGGTCACGCCCAGAATATCGACGAGCTGGCCCTTCATGCCGAACGCGCCCTGGCAGCCGACGTTGAGCGTGTAGCGCTCCTTGCCCTTGTCGAATGACGCGATCGCGGCGCGTGGCTCCATCGCGTTGACGACGAGGCGGCTGTTGACCAGCGTCAGCTTGGCGACGTGGGCGGCTTGCGCGAACGCCTCCGCGACCTTCGCGGGATCGCCGTAGAGATAGTCGAGCGCCACGTTGCCGGGCGCGTCGTCGTAAAGCTGCGGCGCGCCGGGCGCGGCGGCCTCGCGCGCGCTGGTGACGGAGGGTAACGGCTCGATGTCGAGCTCGACCGCTTCGGCCGCATCCTTCGCCTGCGCCATCGTTTCGGCGACCACGACCGCGACCGGGTCGCCGACGAAGCGCACCTTGTCGCTCGGCATCGAGGGCCGCTTCGGCTTGCTCATCTCCGAGCCGTCGCGGTTCTTGAACGGCACCGCGCATTTGAGCGTGCCGTAGGCGGTGAGGTCCGCGCCGGTATAGATGCCGAGCACGCCGGGCATCCCCTTCGCGGCGGCGGTGTCGATCCCCTTGATCACGCCATGGCCGTGGCGGCTGCGCACGAACACCGCATAGGCCTGCCCCGGCATGTTGACGTCGTCGGTGTAGCGGCCCTGGCCCTGCACCAGCACAGGGTCTTCGGTGCGGCGCACCGGCTGGCCGACGCCGTATTTGTTCAAGTCGAAAACGCCAGAGCGGTCTTGCACGTTCATGAAATTGCCTCTTCGGGGGATGAGAGCGATTATCACGCGGGCTTGGGGCCAAGATAGGGGGTGGGCATGGTTGCCGGGCAGCCATGCGCACCACACGCGCTCCCACTCTCGGTGGGCCGCGGCTTTCACCATGGGAACGGCGGCCAATTGTCGCGATTTGATCCGTTAGGCCGAAATCTGCGCTTGGCGCAGCGCCATTACTCAGGCAAAAATGCCGCAAAAGGGCGACTTATGGGAGGGAGCAGAATGATCTTGAAAACCTTCGCGCGTTTGGCCGTCGGCGCGTTTGCCGCCGCGGTACTGGCGCTTACGCCGAATGCCGCGACCGCGCAGACCGGGAATCCGATCACCATCGGTTTTGCGATGTCGCTCACCGGCCCGCTCGCCGCCAACGGCAAGCAGGCGCTGCTCGGCATGCAGATCTGGGAAGAGGAAGTAAACGCCAAGGGCGGGTTGCTCGGGCGCCCGGTCAAGCTCGTCTATTACGACGATCAGACCAACCCCTCGACCATTCCTGGCATCTACACCAAGCTGCTCGACGTCGACAAAGTCGACCTCGTGGTCGGCCCCTACGCGACCAACATGGCCGCGCCCGCGATGCCGGTGATCATGCAGAAGGGCAAGGTCTTCATCATCCTGTTCGGCCTCGCGGTGAACACCGAGTTCAAGTATCCGAAGTTCTTCGCGATGATCCCGTCCGGCCCGGATCCGAAGCCCTCGTTCACGCTCGGCTTCTTCGAGACCGCGGCGGCACAGAACCCGAAGCCGACGACCGTCGCGCTCGTCGCGGCCGACGCCGAATTCGCCAACAACGCCTGCGAAGGCGCGCGCACCAACGCGGCGAAGCACGGCTTCAAGATCGTCTATGATCGCCGCTATCCGCCGGCCACCACCGATTTCGCGCCGATCGTGCGCGCGATCCAGGCCGCCAATCCGGACATCGTGACGATCTGCTCGTACCCGCTCGACTCGGTCGGCATGGTGCGCGCGGTCAACGAGCTGAACTACAAGCCGAAGATGATCGGCGGCGCCATGGTCGGCCTGCAGGCGACCGTGTTCAAGAACCAGCTCGGCCCGCTGCTGAACGGCTGGGTGAACTACGAGACCTGGGTCCCGGCCAAGAGCATGATGTTCGAGGGGACCGAGGACTTCTTCAAGAAGTACCAGTCGCGGGCGCAGGCCGCCGGCGTCGATCCGCTCGGCTATTACCTCGGCGGCTGGGGCCACGCCTACATCTCGGTGCTCGGCGACGCCATCAAGGCGACCAACAGCCTCGACGACAACAAGCTCGCCGACTACATCTCCAAGACCGAATTCAAGACCATTCACGGCAACATCAAGTTCGGTGCGGGCGGCGAATGGGCCAAGTCGGGCATGCTGCAGGTGCAGTATCACGGCATCAAGCAGGGCGCGGGCCTGGAAACCTGGCGCGGCATGGACTACCAGACCGTGCTGACGCCGAACGAGTACAAGACCGGCACCGTGATCTATCCGTACGAAAAGGCGAAGTGAGCGGCCGAACGCTCCGACTTTCCGGAGAAGAAGACGCCGCGCGGGGGCCCCGCGCGGCGTTTTGCTTTTTTGGATTCGTAGGGTGGGCAAAGGCGCGCGCTCGCGCGCCGTGCCCACCGCAACAACGCGATCTGTGCGATATGGTGGGCTCGCTTGTCTCCGCTTCGCGGCGCCAAGCTTGGCCCACCCTACAGCGCTATGACTACAGCCCCAGATAAAACTTGCGGATCAGGTCGTTGTTGTTGAGCTCGTCCGCCGAGTTGCCCTGAAATGCGATCCGCCCGTGCACGATCACGTAGCCACGGTCGGCGATGCGGATCGCCTGATTGAAGTTCTGCTCCGCCATCAGCACGGTCAGATCGTACTTGGTCTGCAGTTCCTTGATGGTGTCGATGGTGCGGCTCACCAGAATGGGCGCGAGGCCGACCGAGGGCTCGTCCACCAGCAGGATGCGCGGCGCACTCATCAGCGCGCGCGCGAGCGCCAGCATCTGCTGCTCGCCGCCGCTCATCGAGCCCGCCAACTGGTGGCGGCGCTCCTTCAGCCGGGAGAACATGCCGTAGCAGAAGTCGAGGTTGCGGCCCATCTCGCTGCGCGCGGTCGCGCGGAACGCGCCGAGCAGCAGGTTCTCCTCCACCGTCAGCTTGGGAAACAGGCGGCGCCCTTCCGGCACCAGCGCGATGCCGAGGTCGACGATCTCTTCCGTGGTGCGGCCGACCAGGTTGTGCGTCTTGCCGTCGATCTCGGCCACGATCGTTCCGGCACTCGGGCGCACCATGCCCATGATGCATTTCATCAGGGTGCTCTTGCCGTTGCCGTTGGTGCCGAGCAGCACGACGGTTTCGGCCGGACGCACGTCGAGCGAGACGTCCTCCAGCACGCGGACCGATCCGTATCCGGCGTGAACGCCGCTGATGGCGATGCTGTTAGCCAAGGTAGGCTTTCTCCACCTCGGGGTTGCGTACCACCTCGTCCGGCTTGCCGTCGGCGATCTTCTTGCCCGACACCAGCACGACGAGCCGCTGCGAGAAGCTCATCACCGCGCTCATGATGTGCTCGATCAGGACGATCGTGATGCCGCGCTCGCTTAAGCCCACCAGGAGCTTGAGGATGTCGTCGATCTCGGAATGCGACAGGCCGGCCATCGACTCGTCGGCGATCAGGAGTTTCGGCTCAGCCGCCATCGCGCGCGCAAGCTCGAGCTTGCGCATCTCCACTTGCGTCAGATCGCGCGGCTGCTTTTCCGCCTTGTGATCGAGCCCGACGAGGGCGAGATACTCGACGCAGCGCGCGTCGGCGTCGGCCTTCGCCAGATGCGTGCCGGAGCGCGCCTTCACGGCATAGAGCAGCGGGATGCGCAGGTTGTCGGCGACCGACATCGAGTGGAACGGGCGCGGCAGCTGGAACGAGCGGGCGAGGCCGAGGATGGTGCGCTGGTGCGCCGCGAGCCCGTCCATCTTGCGGCCGTCGAAATGCACGGCTCCGGTCTCGTTCTGCAGGGTGCCGCAGATGCAGTTCACCAGGGTCGACTTGCCGGACCCGTTCGGCCCGATCAGGCCGAGGCGTTCGCCCGGCGCGACGCTGAGATTGATGCCGTCGAGCGCGACGAATCCGCCGAAGCGCTTGCCGACCTGATCGACCTGAAGGAGCGGCGCGGCGGTCATTTCTTCCTCGCACGCAGGCGTTCCTGCACCAGGCCGACGATGCCGTTCGGCGCGATGATCACGAAGGTGACCAGGAGGACACCGACAATGAGGAGGTTGACGGCGGATGAGATGGTCACGCGCGCAACCTCCTGGATCGAGCCGAGCAGGACCGCGCCGACCAGCGGACCGACCCAGGTGCTGGTGCCGCCGATCATCGGCATGGCGATGGAGTTGACCGCGTAGGCGAGCCCGAACGCCGAGGAGGGCTCGATATAGGCGATGTAGTAGGGAAACGGCGCGCCGGCCATGCCCATCAGGGCGCCGGACAGGGTGGTGGCGATCAGCTTCAGCCGCAAGGTCGGCACGCCGCAGGCTTCGGCGGCGAGCTCGTCGTCGCGGATGGTGGCAAAGCCGAAACCGAGGCGCGAGCGCTCGATCGTGCGAGCCGCCACGAGCGCCACGACTGCGAGCAGCAGCATCAGCAGGAACAGGTACTGCATGTAGGGCAGCGTCACGCCAAGAATGTCGATCGAGGGCGGGCGGATCGTGTATGCGCCACGCGAGCCGCCGACATAGTTCCAGTTGATGATCAGCGTCTGCAGCACGACGGCGAGCGCGAGCGTCGCGATCGCGAAGAACGCACCGCGCAGCCGCAAGGTCAGGTAACCCATGCCGAAGCCGACGATGCCGGAGACGACCCCGCCGAGCAGGATCAGCACCGGGACCGGCAGCGGATAGGTCTTGTGAAAGAACACGGAGGAATAGGCGCCGAGCGCGAAGAACGCCGCCGAGCCGAAATTCACGTAGCCGCAATAGCCGCCGAGGATGTTCCAGGCGGTGGCGAGCACGACGAATTGCACCACCACGTAGCCGGCGAAGAACAGATACTCGCTTTTGAGCCAGCGCGCGAACAGGAAGGTCGCAATTGCGACCGCGATGCAGACAATGAGGAAGACGCGTGACCGCACGTGTCGCCCCTATCGTCCAAGCAGGCCGGATGGCCGGAACGCGAGCGTCAGCAGCAGGAAGCCGAACGCGACCGCCGGCGCCCA
>DATEKY010000104.1:0-3978 GCA_035277225.1 Xanthobacteraceae bacterium | reverse complement strand
TGCGGATCATCAACATCGGCCCCACCGCCGCCCGCGCCTGCTCCTGCTCCGCTCAGCCAGATATTCCTGGCCTTGGCCAGGTATTCCTTGCGCTCGGCGAGTCCGTTGTGGCCGCCGTTGATCAATTCGGTTACACGCACGACGTCGTCGCGATCCGCGGCGGAATTGATCTTGCGGCTCTGCCAATAGGTGATGCCGCCAAGCAGCGCCCAGGGGAATTGCTCGAGCTGCTCCGGATCCGCCTCGAAGTCCGGCGCGCTCGCGTTCAACTTGCGGATCGCGACCGTCGCCTGGCGATAGTTCGCCCTTCCGGTCGTCTGGATCAGTCCACGCCCGCGGTAGCGCGGTCCGTCTCCCTTTTGCGTGTTGCCGAGATCCTTGCGGCCTTCATAGGCCTTGCCGGAGGCGAACTCGAGCGTCACCTGGAAGTGCGCGCTCTCGTGTGCGAGCTGCGCCATGAAATGGCACAGCCGCAGCGGCGTATCGATCCCGCCGTTGAAAATCGCCTGCTGATTGTCGACGATTCCCGAAACGATCCGTGGCTTGGCGGACTTGCTGATTGCGGTGACGTTCGCGGCAGTGATGCTGAGCGCCATGGGATCCTCCGTGATGGTCGACGGGGATGCTAGCATGCTGCCTTTGGTTGCGAAGCATTCAAATTGGCGAATGGCAGGACTGCGCCCAACGGTTGCGTGTCGTCCCACTGCCAGCGCGGGCCGCGCCCTGGGGCCTAGTTCCCCGCCTGCGCGGTGCGTGCCGGCGGGCCGGCCTTGCGGCTCATGATGCCTTCGATGCGCTCGCGCTCCTTCTCGAAGCCCGCCAGCATCGGGCCTTCGAGCACGCGCCCGCGCGGCAGGCGAATGCGCATCGGGTCGACGAAGCGGCCGTTCACCACGATCTCGTAGTGCACGTGCGCGCCGGTCGAGAGGCCGGTTGAGCCGACGAAGCCGATCACCTGGCCCTGGCGGATGCGCTTGCCCGGCTCGATGCCGCGCGCGAAGGCCGACATGTGACCGTAGGCGGTCTCGTAGCCGTTATTGTGCTTCACGCGCACATATTTGCCGTAGCCGCCTTCCCAGCCGACGCGATCCACCGTGCCGTTGCCCGAGGCAAAGATCGGCGTGCCATAAGGCGCGGCCCAGTCGACGCCGGTGTGCATCTTCGAATAGCCGAGGATCGGGTGGCGGCGGAAGCCGAAGCCGGAGCGCATGATGCCGGCGCCGACCGGTTTGCGCACGAGGAACTTCTTCGCGCTCTTGCCGGTCTCGTCGTAGTAATCGACGACGCCGTCGTCGGGCGACTGGAAGCGGAAGAACTTCTTGGTCTCGCCGCCGACGGTCAGAGCCGCAAACAGCACGTCGTTGTTGCGCGCGTCGTTGTCTTCCTCGCCCGAATAGAGCACCTCGAAGCTGTCGCCCGGCGCGGCGCGGCGCTGGAAGTCGACGTCGTAGGAGTAGATGCGCACGAGATCGTCGATCACCGGACGCGGCACCTGGTTGCGCATCGCGGTCTCGTAGATGCTCTGATAGAGCCGCACCGCGGAGGTGTCGTTCTCGTCGTCCTCGTCGGCCTCGGCGACGTCGGTGCCGCTGCTCAGGCTCTGGACATCGACCGCGACGTATTTGCCGGTGTCGGAGAGCGCGACCACCGCTTCGACCGCGCTGTCGCCGACCACGATGACGCGCACGACGCGCAGCCGGCCGCCGTCCGGCGCGAACATGATGCGCAGCTTCTGCCCCTCGCGCAGGCCTCCGTCGCGGCCGCGCGCGCCGAGCACCGCGGTAAGCGAGCGGATGTCCTCGGCCGAGGCGCCCTGATCGCGCAGGATCGTCTGCGCCGACTCGCCCTTCTTCACCGCGACGATGCGCTCGTTCCAGGCGTCCGGGCCGTTGGCCTTGCCGGCGCTCTTCGGCAGCAGCGTGATGTTTTCCGGCACGATGCGCGCCTCGAAGCCCGCATAGGGGTCGACGTCGCCTTCGGCCGCATAGGCCATCCGGGTGCTTCCGGTCGCGTCGCCGGCGGCAAGGCTTGCGGTCATCGGCCGGTTGGCCGGGCCGCCCGTCCATGCGGCGGCGTCGCGCACCTGCGCGATCACGTCCTCGCGCGCGACCGCGGCGGCGATCTTCGCGCGCGGCAGCACGGAGGCAAGATCGCGCGTCACGAAGGACACTTCCGCGTCCGGCTCGGCGCCCGGGGTATCGTCGGCTGCGACCGCATTGCCGCGGCCGTTGTCCATCAGCAGACGCGCCGGATTGAACTTCGGCACACTGGCGGAGAGCTCGGAGACGGTCAGCGAGAGGTTCGAGGCGACGCGCACGAAGGGGCGCACGCGCACGATCTCGCGATCGCCGGAGCGGCTGGTGGTCGAGATGCGGATCACGTGGCGCGCGGCGTTGGTCTCGCCGGAGGCCGGAAGCTTGTCGGTCTTGCGCGCGATCTGTGCGGCGCGTTCGCCGCTCAGGGTGCCGCGGAGCGCCGCCTCGACGCGCTCGGGAAGGGCGGCGAAATTCGCCTCGCCGTCGAGCGCGATATAGACCGCGCCGCCCATCAGCGCGGCGCCGCACAGCGCGGTCAGGATCGTGCCGGAAAACCACTGAACGGAGACGCGGCGGCGGTCGACCATCGCGGGCGCCGCGCCCTCGACCAGCAATGGCGGCTCATTGCCGAGATCGATCGGCTCTGACGCCACGCGCGGACGATTTGGATCGCGCCTCTTGCCCTGATCCAAGCGCCTGGTCCCCTCCGCTCACCGCTGCGCACAGACGCGCGGCAGTCCCACCCGAAAGTCTTCACGGCACGCAAACGACGAATGCGCGCCGACGCAGGCGCGTCAACGTAGCCGCCCGGTACCCTTGATTCGAATTGTAATCACTGGCCTTACCCCGGCACGAACAACGCGGGAGGAATGTGGCGCGAGTGCGGCGCGGGGCATGACCCAACGTCGTTGCGAATACGAATGAAATCGACGCTGTCCACAGGGGCGATTTCGTTCGAAATCTGCGATTTGGAGTGTTGACAAGTCTGTGACCCCCCGACTATATAGCCCCCACAACGGCGCGCCGCCCGCCTTTCCGGCGCGATGACGCGCCTGCGAAGCACCTCATCCATCGTGGTGACCAGACAGCCGATTTCGGTCGGATGTCTCGGGCTTCGGCGGCTCTCCGGTTCTTCGGAGAGGGGGATCACACGGTTCCCGGGCTGTTTGACAACTGAATCGGAAGAAAGAGAAACGTGGACGGCGGAGTCCTTGCGGGCCGCCTCGCACTAGCGAGCAATCGTTTGTGCGGTGCGGCCGGACGAGACTTCGGCGGTACACGTTTCTAGGAACAACACTTGTCGGATGCGTGAGCAATCGCGCAGACGATTACATGTTGGACCTCGTCAATGTGGCGGCGCGAGAGCGTCGTCACGCGCAAAACGTGTGATCAGCCGAGATCAAAATCTCAGTCCAACTTGAGAGTTTGATCCTGGCTCAGAGCGAACGCTGGCGGCAGGCCTAAAACATGCAAGTCGAACGCCGTAGCAATACGGAGTGGCAGACGGGTGAGTAACACGTGGGAACGTGCCCTTTGGTTCGGAACAACACAGGGAAACTTGTGCTAATACCGAATAAGCCCTTACGGGGAAAGATTTATCGCCAAAGGATCGGCCCGCGTCTGATTAGCTAGTTGGTGGGGTAACGGCCCACCAAGGCTACGATCAGTAGCTGGTCTGAGAGGATGATCAGCCACACTGGGACTGAGACACGGCCCAGACTCCTACGGGAGGCAGCAGTTAGGAATCTTGGACAATGGGCGCAAGCCTGATCCAGCCATGCCGCGTGAGTGATGAAGGCCTTAGGGTTGTAAAGCTCTTTCAGCGGGGAAGATAATGACGGTACCCGCAGAAGAAGCCCCGGCTAACTTCGTGCCAGCAGCCGCGGTAATACGAAGGGGGCTAGCGTTGCTCGGAATCACTGGGCGTAAAGCGCACGTAGGC
>DATEKY010000103.1:0-7001 GCA_035277225.1 Xanthobacteraceae bacterium | reverse complement strand
ACCGGATAATTCGGCGATACCACGCGCTTCTCGGTCAGACCGTTCACCTGCCGCGAGATCTCGATCTTGTACTTGAAGGCGCGCGGCGTGTAGCCGCCCGCGATCGCGACCGCGGTTTCGACCGTCATGTTCGGCACGTAGGGATACTGGCCGGGCAGGGTGACCTCGCCGAGGATGAAGAACGGACGATAGAGCTCGACCTCGACCGCGACATGCGGCTCGCGCACGAAGCCGTTCTTCAGCTTGGCGGCGATCGCGACCTGCAGGCCGGCGGGCGTCATGCCGCGCGCATTGACAGCGCCGATCAGCGGCATGGTGATCCGGCCGGCGGTGTCGACCGAATAGGATGCGGAAAGACCTTCCTGGCCGAACACCACGACGCGCAGCTTGTCGCCGGAATCGAGCGTGTAGGACGGCTCGGGCGCCGCCACCACCGCGACCGGCAGCGGTGCCAGCGGGATCGGTTCGGCATAGACCGGCGGCGGCGCAATCGGCGGCGGGGCCGCCACAACGGTGCGGGTCGCGCCCGGCCTGAGCATCGCCGGGAGCTCGATGTGCTGCTGCAGCAGCGGCGGCGCGTTGCGCGCGAACGGGCCGCCGGTCTGCATGCAACCGGCCAGCGCAATGCCCGTAACTGCCAACAACACAAGGCGTGGCGACCGCATGAGGACCCGAATCCGCGCGAAGGGACGACCTTACCTCCGCCGATTAACGCTTCTCATGGTTAACAAACCCTCTCCAAACCTGCTCGGCACCGCGCTCAATTAACGCGGCGGCAACCTTAATGGTTTCTAGTCGGGCCGGGCGTTCGCGTGGTCGCGTAGAGTTGCGGAGTTGGCGATGAGTGAAGGTCGCGTTGCGATGAACGATGCCGCGCGGGACGGCGAACTCGATCTCGGCGCCGTGGGCCGCACGCTGGTGCGCAAGAAGTGGTGGATCCTCGGGCCCGCGATCGCGATCGCGGCGCTGACCTTCGTCGGCGTCAACCTGGTCACGCCGAAATACAAGTCCGAAGCGCGCATCATCATCGAGGGGCGCGAGAACGTGTTCCTGCGGCCCGAGGCCGACAAGGGCGCGATGGACCGCGACCGCACGGTCGATCCGGAGGCCGTCACCAGCCAGGTGCAACTTGCGCTCTCGCGCGAGGTGGCGCGGCAGGTGATCAAGGAGCTGAAGCTCGGCGAGCGGCCGGAATTCGACCCCACGCTGCGCGGCGTGTCGCTGATCCGCTATTCGCTCGGCCTCCTCGGGCTCGCCAAGGATCCGCTGAGCATGACGCCGGAAGAGCGCGTGCTCGAAGCCTACTACGAGCGGCTGACCGTCTTCCCGGTCGACAAGTCGCGCGTGATCTCGATCGAATTCCAGTCGTCCGATCCCGAGTTCGCCGCGAAGGTCGCCAACACCGTTGCGGACACCTATCTGGCGATCCAGCAATCGGCGCGGCGCGACCAGACGCGCGCGGCGAACAAGTGGCTTTCGGGCGAGATCGACGTCCTGCGCAGGCAGGTCGCGGACGCCGAAGCGAAGGTCGAGGATTTCCGCGCCAGGACCAATCCGGTCGGGACCAACGGCACCACGCTGTCGAGCCAGACACTCGGCGAAGCCAATCGGGACCTTGCGGCAGCCCGCTCGCAGAAGGCCGACCTCGAGTCCAAGGCGCGCGTCATCCGCGAGCTGATCAAGCGCGGCGGGCCGCTGGAGTCCTCCGAGGTGCTCAATTCGGAGCGAATCCGTCGTCTCAACGAGCAACGCGTCGCGACGCGCGCACAGCTTGCCGAACAGTCCTCGACGCTGCTCGACAACCATCCGCGCATCAAGGAATTGAAGGCCCAGCTCGGCGAGATCGACCGTCAGGTCCGCGACGAGGCGCAGACCGTCGCGCGCTCGCTCGAGACCGACGCCAAATTTGCCGGCGACCGCGTCGAATCGCTCAGCGCCGCGCTCGACCAGCTCAAGCGCCAGGCGGCGTCGAACAGCGGCGACGACGTGCAGCTGCGCGCGCTCGAGCGCCAGGCCAAGGCGCTGCGCGACCTGCTCGACTCGTATCTCGCCAAGAACACCGAGGCGACCGCGCGCGACAGCCTCGGCGCGGTGCCGAGCGACGCGCGGATCATCTCGCGTGCGGCCGTGTCGAATACGCCGTACTTCCCGAAGAAGCTGCCGATCGTGCTGATCGCGACGCTCGCGACGCTGTTCATCTCGGCCGGCTTCATCACCACCGGAGAGCTGCTCGGCGGCAACGTCTATCGCGGCGTGCCCGTTGCCGAACCGGTCGTCCTCGAGCGGGACTTTGCGGCCGCGCCTGAAGCTGTCGCGGCGCCGTTCGAGCCGATTGAGCCGGTTGAGCCGGCCGAACCGGCCGCGCCCGCAGCAAAGAAAAGCTGGCTGCCGTCGTTCTCGCTCGGCAGGAAACGCACGATTGAGCCCGCCGCCGAAGAGGCAGTGCCCGAGGCCGCTGTCGCCGCCGCGCCGCCGCGCCAGGACGGGCTTTCGGTCGCCGACCTAGCGCAAGGCGTGCGCGACGCCGGCGATGTCGGGAAGCGCGTCGCCGTGGTTGGCGCCGCCGCCGGCGTCGGCACCACCCTGACGGCGATCGCGCTCGCACGCGATCTGGCACGCGACAAACGCGTCGTGCTCGTCGACCTCGCGCTCGACCGGCCGAAGCTTGCAACCATCACGCCCGATCCGCGCATGCCCGGCATCGCCGACCTCGTGCGCGGCAGCGCCTCGTTCGGACAGATCATCGCGCGCGACCGCCATTCGCGCGCGCAGGTGATCCCCGCCGGCCGCGCCGGAATGGCCGCCGCGGATGTCATCGGTTCGGAGCGGCTGAAGATCGCGATCGATGCGCTCACGCGCAGCTACGATCACGTCATCATCGACGCGAGCGCGGCGCCGCATGCGCTGGACGACAAGATCGCGCGCCTTGCGCCGTGCGCCGTGCTGGTCGCGAGCGGGCTTGCGGCGAACAAGGCAGACGCGGTGCGCGATCACCTGGCGAATGCCGGCTTCACCGACATCGCGGTGTTCGCCGGCACGCCGCCGGCGCTCGACGCCGAGGCGATGAGGGGCGTCGCGGCCTGACCGCGGCGGGGTGTCATCGTGTCCGGAATGAAGAAGGCCGTTCTGCGCACCGCGATGGAGACGCTGTACTTCACCGGCGCGCACCGCATGCTGCAGCCGCTGCTCGGCGGCGTCGGCGCGATCCTCACGCTGCATCACGTGCGGCCGCCGCGCGCGGACGCGTTCCAACCGAACCGGCTGCTCGAAGTCTCGCCCCAGTTCCTGGACGACGTGCTCGCGGGATTGCGCCGCAGCAACGTCGACATTGTCACGCTCGACGAGATGCACCGCCGGATGACGGAATGCGATTTCCGCCGCCGCTTCGTCTGCCTCACCTTCGACGACGGCTACCGCGACAATCTGCAGCACGCGCTGCCGATCCTGCGCAAGCACGGCGCGCCGTTCACGCTCTACGTGCCGACCAGCTTTCCGGACCGGGCAGGGGAGTTGTGGTGGCTGACGCTCGAAGCCGTGATCGCGAAGCGCAGCCTCGTCGCGATCAGGATGGAGGGCGAGGACCGCCGCTACCAGTGCGACTCGCCGGAAGCGAAGTACGAGCTCTACGAGCGCATCTACTGGTGGCTGCGAAGCCTTGCGAGCGAGGACGAATTGCGTGCCGCGGTGCGTGAACTGGCGGCACGCTACGGCGTGGACGATGCCGCGTTCTGCCGGGACCTGTGCATGACCTGGCCCGAGATTGCCGAGATCGCCGACGATCCGCTCGCCACCATCGGCGCGCACACGGTCAACCACGTGATGCTGCGCAAGGCGAGCGATGACGCGGTGCGCAACGAGATGCGCCAGAGCGCGGCGGTGATCGAGGCGGCGCTGGGCGAGCGCCCGGCGCATTTCAGCTATCCGGTCGGCGACCGCACCTCGGCGGGGCCGCGCGAGTTTGCGATCGCGGCCGAGCTCGGCTTCAAGACCGCGGTGACGACGCGGCCGGGAGTGCTGTTTCCCGAGCACGCGGCGTACTTCACCGCGCTGCCACGCATCTCGCTCAATGGCGAATATCAGCAGCGGCGCTACGCCAAGGTGCTGATGTCGGGTGCCGCGACTGCGCTGTGGAACAAATTCCGGCGAGTGGACGCGGCCTAGACGTTTTGCTTGTAGCCCGCATGGAGCGCAGCGGAATGCGGGGCGTGGCGCGCGCGTTGGTCCCGGATTTCGCTTCGCTCCATCCGGGCTACGCGCCTCATTCCTTATCCGGCCGCTGCATCCAGCTCACCACCGGCATTGCAGGCAGCACCCAGCCGAGGCCCGCGACCACGTAGAACAGCGCCGCCACGAAGCCGTTCGCCGACGTCAGCGCGAACTGCGCGAACGCCATCGCGAGCAATGCCCAAACGGCAACCAGGACCAAAAGCGCGATGGCGCCGAGGAACTTGCGTGTGCGAATTCGCATAGTGGGTTCGCCTTGACGGTACCTCGCCGGTCTATATGGTCCGCGCCGGTCTCCGCAACATGAACGCAACACTGTCTTTCGCACCCGGCCAGCGCGCCATCCGCCTGTGGCTTTATGCCGTCGCGGCACTGATTTTCGCGATGGTGCTGGTCGGCGGCGCCACGCGTCTCACCGAGTCCGGCCTTTCGATCGTCGAATGGAAGCCGGTCACCGGCGCGCTACCTCCTTTGAACGAGAGCGCGTGGCAGGCCGAGTTCGACAAGTACAAGACCATTCCGCAGTTCACGCAGCTCAATCACCAGATGACGCTGCACGAGTTCAAGACCATCTTCTGGTGGGAGTGGACGCATCGCCTGATGGGCCGCCTGATCGGCGCCGCGTTCCTGCTGCCGTTTCTCTTTTTCCTGGTGAGAGGCTGGGTCGGGCCGGGCTTGCGCGCGCGGCTATGGTTCATCTTCGCGCTCGGCGCGCTGCAAGGCGCGGTCGGATGGTGGATGGTCGCGTCGGGGCTGAGCGAGCGCGTCAACGTCTCCCAATACCGGCTTGCGACGCACCTCACACTCGCCTGCGTGATCTTCGCCGCCATCATTTGGACTGCGGTGCGGCTCGGCGGACGCGAGCCAGTCGCGGCGCCGCCGCGCATCCGTGCGAGCGCGATCGCGCTGCTGGTGCTGGTGCTGGTGCAGCTCTATCTCGGCGCGCTGGTCGCGGGCCTGCGCGCCGGGCTGATCTACAACACGTGGCCGCTGATCGACGGCGCGTTCATTCCTGATGCGACGCGGCTGTTCTACGAGACGCCGGCTTGGCGCAATTTCTTCGAGAACACGCTGACGGTGCAGTTCATGCACCGCATGGTGGCCTATGCGCTATGGCTGTTCGCGGTGCTGCACGCGATCGACGTGGCGCGCGCGGTCGGGCGCGGTCCGGCGATGACGCACGCACTGGTGCTGGTCGGTCTGGTCACGATCCAGGCCGCGCTCGGCATCGCGACCTTGGTGCATCAGGTGCCGATCGGGCTCGCGTTGCTGCACCAGGCCGGCGCGATCTTGGTGCTGGCGCTTGCGGTGGTGCACGCGCAGCGGCTCAGGCCGAGCGGCGCGACGCAGCCGCTCGGTGCGGAAATCAAAGCGATCTGATCACCCCGCCGCGAGTGCCTGCTCCAGATCGGCGATGATGTCGTCCGGGTCTTCCAGCCCGATCGAGAGGCGCACCACGTCGGGGCCGGCGCCGGCCTGCACCTTCTGCGCATCGGACAATTGCCGGTGCGTGGTCGAGGCCGGATGGATGATCAGCGAGCGCGTGTCGCCGATGTTCGCCAGATGCGAGAACATCTTCACCTCGGAGACGAGCTTCACGCCGGCCTCGTAGCCGCCCTTCAGCCCGAACGTGAACACCGCGCCGGCGCCCTTCGGCACGTATTTTTTCGCCAGCGAATGATACTTGTCGTTCGGCAGGCCCGGATAGCTCACCCAGGCGACGCCCTTCTGGCCGGCAAGCCAGGTGGCGACGGTCTGCGCGTTGTCGCAATGACGCTGCATGCGCAGCGCCAGCGTCTCGATGCCGGTGAGGATCAGGAACGCGTTGAACGGCGAAAGCGCCGGGCCCATGTCGCGCAGGCCGAGCACGCGGCAGGCGATCGCAAACGCGAAATTGCCGAACGTCTCGTGCAGCACCATGCCGTTATATTCCGGGCGCGGATCGGACAGCATCGGATAGCGGCCCTCGCGCGACCAGTTGAAGGTGCCGCCGTCGACGATCATGCCGCCGATCGAGTTGCCGTGGCCGCCGAGGAATTTGGTGAGCGAGTGCACCACGATGTCGGCGCCGTGCTCGAACGGCTTGCACAAATAGGGCGTCGCCAGCGTGTTGTCGACGATCAGCGGAACGCCGGCCTTGCGCGCGATGGCCGACACCGCCGCGAGGTCGGTGATGACGCCGCCCGGGTTCGCGATCGACTCGCAGAAGATCGCCTTGGTCTTCGGCGAGATGGCGCGCTCGAAGGTGGAGATGTCGTCCGGGTCGGCCCATACCACGTTCCAGCCGAAGCTCTTGAACGCGTGGTTGAACTGGTTGATCGAGCCGCCGTACAGCTTCTTCGAGGCGACGAATTCCTCGCCCGGCATCATCAGCGCCTGCATCACCAGCACCTGCGCGGCATGGCCCGACGCGACCGCAAGGCCCGCGGTGCCGCCTTCGAGCGCGGCGACGCGCTCCTCCAGCACCGCGTTGGTCGGATTGCCGATGCGCGTATAGATGTTGCCGAACGCCTGCAGGCCGAACAGCGAGGCCGCATGATCGACGTCGTCGAACACGAACGAGGTGGTCTGATAGATCGGCGTCGCGCGCGCGCCCGTGGTCGGGTCCGGCTGCGCGCCGGCATGGATGGCAAGCGTGTTAAAGCCGGGCGTGCGGTCTTCGCTCATAATGGCCTCGCCTAAGGGGAGTTTCGTCGAACCCGTCGGTTCCCATGTATCGGACCGAAAGGGGACGTCAAGGCGGCACGGTGCCCCGAAATTGTATCGTGTGTACCGCC